>NZ_CAMUMS010000001.1:0-234846 GCF_947090115.1 Veillonella montpellierensis | reverse complement strand
ACTGACCCCCAGTTTAACTGGGGGTTTAATCATGCCTATTCGGCGTACAATACAACAAATAAAGCAAGGGATTCCCGTACAATCCCTTGCTTTATCCTTCTATATTTAACCTTCCGTTGCGATCAATTTCATAATATCATGGCGTGATAGCATACCTACCAATTTTCCATCTCTATTCACAACGGGAAGATTTTTTAAATGTTGTTCTACCATAACTGCTACAATTTCTTCTACATCTGTATCAGGCTTTGTAGTAATTACATCCTGATTCATTAAATCAACTACTTCTGTAGCTAACAACTTTTTAAATTGCTCATTGTATTCACCGATACCATTATAATAAATACTTGCTCCTAAAATATTAACATAATGTGGCGCATGTGGTTTAATCTTCTTATACAATAAATCACCTTCTGAAATAATACCTATTACGATATTATCTTTAGTGACAACTGGTATGGCTGTTAAATTATGCTTAACTAATAAATGAGCTACATCCTCTATACGTGTAGTTTTTTCAACGGCTACAGGATATTTATTCATAATGTCAGATACTTTCATAAAAACGCCTCCTATTTCCTTCTATATTATTACTATTCGACGCGTTATATAAAATTCCTGTTATAGAGTCATAAAAATTTATCATCTCACCAATGATATGGTTCCCCACGATTGATCTTACAAGTTCTATAAATTTGTTCAACCACTAACAAGCGAACCATCTGATGCGTAAATGTCATTGGACTTAACGACAATTTAAGGTTCGCCGTTTTCCTGAGTTCTTCACTAACACCAAAAGGGCCACCGATAACAAACACCATCTCACTAATTCCAGATACTTCAAGACCACTTATATGGCTAGCTAACATCTCGGAGGGCATTGTTTTGCCATATACATCAAGCAAAACAATGTACGCCTGTGACGGTATGCGCTTTAATAAACGTTTTCCTTCATCAATCACCGCTTGTTGACGCTCTGTATTGCCTGCTTTATCGCCCATTTTACTTTCATTTAATTCCACAATCGTGATTCCGCCATATACACGCATGCGTTTTACAAATTCTTCTACACCGTCACGTAAATACTTTTCTTTTAATTTTCCTATGCACACAATAGTAAAATGCATATATCGAGCCTCTCTATCACTATTCAAAATTACATGCTATCACTACTAGAAGAAGTCAACTAAAAAAAACTTATAATTCATACAACTTAGATTATCATGTCCGAATCAATTAAAAATATTTTTAATCGATAATAGCAATACCCTTTTTTCAAACAATCTAGTAACTAGTTCATTACATGATAATCATCGTAAAATCTTAATAGCAAAAATTGCCCATGTTTTTATTACATGCTCCCTACAGTCTAAAAGCTACCTACTCATTAGCGTTTATGTTTGCTTCGCACCATTGCCAGTTCTTTTGCCAATGTTTCTACACTCGTACTACTCAATTGATTGGCTACTGTTTCAGCCATAGAGCGATATTTTTTAATACTCATTTCATTAGTTTTTACATGTATCATTTTTTCTTCTTTGTAATGTGCATTGCTTGGTGTTATCATCGATATACATGTATTAGGTTGTCCATGTTGCAATCTCATTTCTTTACCAATACGTATACCACCCTTAACCAGCATATTTCCCACAGTTTGTGTAACGCGAATTGATGTATTATTGTTTTCTGACCTATGTGCAAGAACAACTTCCATAAATTTAGGACGTTTCATCATCAATAGTGCCTGTGCCGCATGTTCATTACTCAGATGTCCTTCTTCACCAGCGACACGTTCTTTCAGATAAAAAGGATATGGTCCTACCTTTAATAAATACGGATCATAATTAGCTTCCAAGACTAATTTCTGACTGTCATCTAAATGATATAATATAGTATCTGTCACTATCCCTGTATCAGTTACTATAGTTGCTTTTTCATCACCGGAAATATACGATGCACCTAACGGATCCGCTGCATCATGAGATACAGAAAATGGTTCAATGGTAAGTTTACCTACTGCAAAGGATGATCTAGTAATCCGATGAATGCGATGACTCGGTACATCTTGTTTTCGTAAAATCTCTCGCCAAGTTCCTTCCTTTGTGTATACAGGTACATCATATTGTTTCAACATTTGACGTAAGCCTACCACATGGTCTGCATGCTCATGACTAATAAAAATCCCCTCTAAATTCTGTATATCCAGCCCCAAGTTTTTTAGTCCTTGTGTAATTCGTCTAGCACTAATACCCACATCATGCAATAAAATACTCTTTCCGTATTCAACAACCGTACAATTCCCTTTACTACCACTCGCCAAAACATGAATGCGTAAATGTGTATCTTTCAAATCATCTTTCACTGACTAACTCCTAAAAATAGGTGGCAATGTGACACATCACCACCTGTTATATTTATTTAATAGCTGCATAAATCTGATTATCGCCCCAATGGTCTTTAATAATACGCCACTGGGCTTTTTTTGCTCTCAACCAAGTCACATGAGTAGATGTTTCAAATACATCAATTCTGTCAATGTAAAACGCCCCTGTATTTGCCCAATAAATTAAATCATCATGCTTTTTAAAATATACATCATCCATAACTGCAGTACTATTAGTACTAGCTGGGCTAAGATTAAATCGATTCATTTCATCAAACACAATTTCAATCGCGGGTACATCTTTATCTTGCCGTTGAAAAATCATGCGAACACGGCGCTTTGCATTAACTGGATACATTAATAATGATGGCATAACAAATGCCCCACTTGTATATGACATTTCAGTCAACACACTACCTGTGAAAGAATGAAACACATCCATTAGTTCATCAATATCTTCTTGTGAAGTAATTTTATGCCAAGTCATAATAGCCTCCTATTCTGTGATTGTACGATTGAGATTACCACTAGAAAATGCTTTTAAATCTATACTAACATATAAAAATCCAAGGGACTCAAAATACCTTCTTACTTTATTTCGAAATGGTAAATCCATAAATTTATCAAATTCACGTTCTTCTACTTCAATACGTACTATAGTTTCATGGTATCTTACTCGGTACGCTCCGTCAAGGAAAGGCTTTAAAAATTTTTCTCCTCTTTTGATTTTATCTACTATATCTCGTGTAATCTCATATTCATAAGGAACACGTGTAACCAAACATGGTGAACTCGGTTTATTCCAAACAGAAAGTCCTAACGAATGAGCCGCATTTCTAATCTCTGCTTTTGTAAGGCCTATTTTTAAAAGTGGACTACTCACCATATCTAATTGTTCTAAGGCCTTCATACCTGGTCTATAGTCTTTACTATCATCTGCATTAGTTCCATCTAATACCCATTTTATATGATTTTCTTTAGCCCATTTGCATAAAAAAGAATATCGATTATATTTACAAACATAGCAACGATCAATTGTATTAGATATAAACTCTCTAACAGCTAACTCATCAATATAGATATGACGATGAGATATACCGATTTCTTTTGCTAACTGGATTGCCTCAGCGAATTCATCTTCTGACGATGTCGGTGATACTATAGTAAACGCAATCGCATTCTTTCCCAGTACATGATAAGCTATTGCAGCAAGTAACGTACTGTCTACACCGCCAGAAAAAGCTACTACGACAGATTCTAACCCTTGTATGTATGTGCGTAAGTTACATAATTTTTCTTCTAATGTGTCATACATAAATACGTTTTACTAGTTACCTCCTTCTGTATATGCGTTCATACGATCGATAAAATGTTCCATATTAGCTTGTAAATCATCACTATACCTGAACATATCTCCACCAATCAAAAACATAGTATCCGGACCATATAAATCTAGTAATTCATCCAATCTTGCATCGGTAACACCACCACCAGGTGCAGGACAAGCAGAACGAATAATTTCATTATCTTTTATGCTGTAGTGATGAATTTTTTTACATTGTTCTGCAGTAAATGTAAATCGACCACCATACGATACAAAGACTGGCATATCTGCACCGAATAAACGCGGCAATAAACCTAACCACAAATAATCCGCAATGCCAGATGTACCAGGCAATGCAAATCCGCCTAGCATCGCTGGATGGCTAATAATTGGCAACCCCAACGATTCGTCTTTAGCTAACACTTGTAACCACCCAAACCCCACTAAGCCAGGTGTAATCATCAAGGCAGTAGCACCTAGTTCTTTAGCTTTATAAGCTCTTTCTAATACATCTCCTCCATCACTAGATATATTAGCCGCATACAAAGTATGTCCTCCTATTTTTTCATTACCTTCGTGTACGCTATCTGCACAACGTTTAACACGCTCTACAAATCGGCTAAAACATTGATTAGTAATGCCATGATCATCTTTAATTACGTCAACTCCGCCCAGCGTATAAGAATAACACATTTTAGCCAAGGTATTCGTATTTGAGCCTAAAGGTTTTATAACTGCTTGTATCATAGGTCGTTTAGGCACATGTAACAACGTACGCAATCCAGATAAACCAAATCGTGGGCCTCCAAAGTGCATCAACAAACTCTTAGGTAATGATAATTCAACTACCCATATATGTGGTTGTAGAGAGGAGTTTCCAAACACCACATTCAAAAATTGAGTAACCTCAAATGCCGTCAATTCAACATTATATGCAATTTTAGCCAAGTAAAGCCCATTATCTACAGGACTTAATTCTACGAGTTGTCCAACTACCTCATTTTGTAATATTGGATCTGTAACTAATTCATAGGGAAATTCTATTGTTTGTTCCACTTGCACAGACCAAGCAATCATTTTGGCTGTTTCATAGGAATCTGCTTCTATCTGATAGGACACAATAAACTGTTCCATAACAATACCTTCTTTATAATTTATATATAACACATAACCACATGATATAACATCTACTGTTATATAAAATAGATATTATCGATAATTAATCATACCATTGTTAGAAACAAATGGGCAACTACTATCATATAAGTACTTTCAATTGTAAAATATCCCGTAAACTATATATCTAACTCATGAGAGGCATGCCGCCTATCAGTAAGATGTGTAATATATTTTGACGCCAATATATCTACACCTTTCTTCTTATATATATCTTAAAATTATGCTTCATCAGCTTCTGTTTGTCCCTATATAATTTATTTTCTATAGATACCAACAATATGATAGTATATTTCTCATACTATGTGATAAGTTTTATATTATTCACGCCATTAACCTCTATGACATGTTATCGTTATCCACAACTTCACATATCTGTACAGAATTTTTCTTAGTTTAAAATTTTTACAATCACAGCTACACGAGTGTTAATTATGTCTATGTAAGGCATAAAAATAATAGCTACGCATCGTTTAATGAATGCGTAGCTATTATTCCAATCTTATTATTATGCGTTCGCTAATGTTTTTCCTAAATTAGCGCACTCTTCTTTTGCGCTATCATCTGGTTCGCCTAATACAGCATATCCAGGTTCTACCAATGTGGCACCAGCCTCAGTAATGCGATTGCCCCATTCTTCTAGCCAGGTACCGCCCCAACCATAAGAACCAAAGATAACAATTTTTTTACCAGATAATTTACCTTCTAGTTCTGTGTAAAAAGGTTCAAATTCGGTTTCCTCTAATTGTTCTGCGCCCATATCAGCACAACCTAATGCTAGTTTATCATAGGCAGCTGCTTCATCAACAGATATTTCGGATACTGATTTTACTTCCACTTCCTGACCAGCAGACTTGATTCCTTCCGCTACTGCTTCTGCCATAGCTGCTGTATTACCTGTACCAGACCAATAAATTACACCAATCATTGTAAACCTCCTATGCTGTTTTAGCTACTAAGGAACTAAAACTTTTACCATTAACTAATTGTTGATGACAATATTCTCTACAAATTTTAAAGCAGTGAAACGAATGTTGTGCCGATATAGCATGATGATATACTTTCCATTCACCACATAACTGATAATTTTGTCCTTTACTAGCAATGAAATGAATGACATCATTTAAAGGATATCCAAGAAATAGTCCAATTTCATGAGGAAAACTAATTTCTGTTTCCATACGATGACGCAAATGAAGCAACAAAGCTTCCAAAGGGTCATCTTCCTGGTAGCCATACATACTAAGAAATCCGATATGTTGGTGCTGTCGCACATACTCCTCTAATTGTTTTTTACGAAACACCAATAATAATCGACGTTCTTTACATGCACACAACTGGAAAAAATAGAGTCCCTTTTCGTTAAATTGAAAATTATAGTCATTTATAATTTTACATAACTGTGCTGACATTTCTTGTGGAATCGATACAAGATTAGCAATTTTAATTCCACGAATAGTGGGTGCACAATGATATCCAATAATTTGCTCTATGGAATCCATTATCATTACCTGCCTTACTATATTCTGAGATGAAAGCACTTACTTTCTATTGTCATACTATCAATTTCAACCACATCATACTATAATGTGATCTTATTTATCTGATATGACCATCATATAACAAATGATATTTATTGTCAATAATATTGATATTTACTTTCAAATTTATATTTTCTATTCAACTCTATTACAATTTTTATAGTTATATACTACCTTTTTAATACCATTATTTTTCAATTTATTAACAATACATCTTTATTTATAAGTATTCTACATCTATCATTCTTCACATAAGTATAATTAAAAATGCGCCTCATTAGTTGCTACTATCAATACCAGCAACAATAAGACGCATAGTGAATAACTATTCAATTATTTTTCTATTCGGAAAATAGGCCCAAATTTCTGCCATAATTCGTTATCATTAGTAGCATCAAACACAATGAATCGCGCTACTAATCCAGCATATTTATCTTCATATAATATAACATGAATGATTTCTTGATACGCAATACTATCCCTAAAGGATGTAATTTGAAGCGTACCTGTATAGACGCCATGTTGTTTTACCATAGGCGCTAATAGTGTATATGGTACGACTCGATTATAGCTATTATTATTAATAGCTTCCGCCAAGACCTGTATATTATCATATTCACTTGCATTTGATACAAGACCCAGATTAACTAATCCACGTGTTCCCAAAAAAACGTCTGCTACGATTCCATACTTCATAGCATTCGCCTCTTGATATGTCAACATATATGTATCAGCATGTAACAAACCGAAATCCAATAACCATTGTTTTACATCTGTTTGGCTAAAATTTTGTGTTAATAATGCACGAGGATTCCCTTTATAGAGAGTAGTCCCTGTTGGCAATTTTGCTTGCGACAAAGTCATCTGTCCTAAACTAGTAGCACCAACATTCATACAGATCATAAGCATAATACACATCAATGTAAGACTTATAATATTTTTATATTTCATATATGGCTCCTACTTATTATTTTTTTGTTTTTTCGCCCAACTATCACGTAATCCTACAATACGATTGACGATAATATGATTGGATGTACTATCTATATCCGTTACATAGTACCCTTGTCTCATAAACTGATAATGATCACCTGGTACTGTAGATGCTAGGAATGCTTCTCCTTTCGCTTGATGAATTGTTAATGAGTCTTGATTAATTTGGTTTAAGAAATCTACATTTTCTTGAACATCTTCTTTTAATAAATGTTCATATAAACGTGCTTCTATGTCTACCGCATTGTTTGCATCTACCCAATGCAAAATTCCTTTCACCTTTTTAGTGCAGCCAGTTCCGCTTTTACTTTCTGGATCATAGGAGCAATGAATTTCAATAATATGTCCCGCTTCATCTTTAACAATGCTTTCACATTTAATAATATAAGCCCCTTTTAAACGAACCTCTTTATCTGGTGCCAATCGAAAGAATTTTTTTATAGGTACTTCCATAAAGTCATTTCTTTCAATATATAACTCACGACTAAATGTTACCTCTCTAGTACCCATTGTTTCATTTTCAGGGTTATTCTCTAGCGTTAACACTTCACTTTGACCTACTGGATAATTGTCGATAATCACTTTAACAGGATCAATAACAACCATCGGTCTTGGTGCCTTCAATTTTAAATCTTCACGAATACAAAACTCAAGTAATGCAGAGTCAACAATACTACCTGACTTAGCTACACCAATTCGTTGACAAAAATCACGTATAGATTCAGGTGTATACCCACGACGACGCAATCCAGAAATAGTAGGCATACGAGGATCGTCCCAACCACTTACTAATCCATTTTCAACTAAAGCACGTAATTTACGTTTACTCATAACCGTATTAGTCATGTTCAAACGTGCAAATTCTATTTGTCGTGGTTTTTCTGTATCTTCCCAGTCTTCTAGTATCCAATCATATAAAGGACGATGTACTTCAAATTCCAATGTGCATATAGAATGAGTAATTCGTTCAATCGCATCTTCAATAGGATGTGCAAAATCATACATTGGATAAATACACCACTGTGTACCTGTCCGATGATGTTCAGCGTGAACGATACGATATAATACTGGATCGCGCATCACAATATTAGGATCGGCCATATTAATTTTTGCACGAAGTACTTTTTCTCCATCCCCAAACTTTCCTTCTTTCATAGCCGCAAACAATGCTAAATTTTCCTCTACAGAGCGATTGCGATACGGACTATCTATACCTGGTGTAGAAAAATCTCCTCTATGTCGATGAATTTCATCAGCTGTTTGATCATCCACATACGCTTTACCTAGAGTAATTAACTTTTTAGCGTACTCGTACATAGTATCAAAATAGTCAGAGGCAAAAAATTTACGGTCTCCCCATGAAAACCCTAACCATTTTACATCTTCTTCGATGGATTTAACATACTCCACATCTTCTTTCGTCGGATTAGTATCATCAAATCGTAAATTAGTAAGGCCACCATAAGCAAGTCCTAATCCAAAATTTAAGCAAATTGATTTGGCATGCCCAATATGTAAATAGCCATTAGGTTCTGGTGGAAATCGAGTATGTACACGGTTTCCATAGGTTCCTTCTTCATTATCTTTATTAATAGCAGCTTCAATAAAATTAACTGTTTCTACTACTTCTGCTTCTGCATGATTTACATTATTATTCGTTTCCAATAAACTCAACCTCCATGTAGTCTATACTATTTCATTATTTTACCATATATAACAGGTAATCGCCTACTATATTTACTAATAAGACTTAATAATGTATATAACGCCTTAAAGGATATTTATAGTGTTATGCAATGATATCCATGTTCTTCTCACTCACCCTATGATGAGTACCTATTCATGGCAGTTCTTAAAGTGATCCTTTTTATACTATATAAAAATTCTATGTATCTAACTAGTATACTATCATCTTCACATATAAAATCTAATATACGTCTTATAATGAATCATTTATAGCAAATTTTCTCATATCATACATTCTATATGACGACTATATACTCTTACAAACTATTCTGAAGTTCCTTAATCATACGCGTAACCGTTACACTATCTATTTCTTTTATGCATCTCTCTGTGAAAGCCGCTGACATAGGTACTAATAAGCATTTATCCGTTTCTAGTAATTCCTTAGAAACAAATCCATTTTCTACAGCTAGTGCTGCATAATTAAGTTTTCCTTCATATAAAGCTTTTCTTAATGCCTCTAGATTAATTTGGTCCGTTGTAGTAGCAGAAATAAATATAGCATCGTCTTTCATAGCATTAAAAAATGACGTATTACACATAACGTTTTTAGAGTTTCTATCGCTATTTATAACAATTACCACATCACTATGAGCAAGTAGGTCGTCCAATTCACTATACGTGGTCATGAATAATTTATCATCATTTCTTGGTGACTCATTATGATAAACTACTGTCATTCCAAAAGCACGTGCTCTACGAGAAATAGAAATACCTATATCGTCCATTCCTATAATACCTAATGTAGATCGACTTAAATCTTTTCCTTTACTCATAATAGAAGATGAAGTTTTTATATCTGTTAATTGAACAATCCTATTTTCCATAATGCGGCGACTTACTATGCCCATTAAAATAGTAATAAATTCTGCTATACTTTCATTACTTGCTGGTGTAGACATAGGTACAAAACGAATATGTAAAGGTGACAATTCTCTAGTCCTCACATTATGGTAAGTAGGAAATGATTGTATAAGTACCTTTAAATTTGGTGTCCTTTTAAGTAGGTCATTAGTAATTGTTAGCCATGGATTAAAATTACATAATACCACTGCCTCATAGAACCACTCTTCTACTACATGAGTTGGCATATTCTCTGCATCTGTCCAAAGCTTAACGTCAAACACTTCTTTTAATGGAGCTAACACCTCATCACTCATGTATCCATTCACTACAATCTTTGATTTCATAAAGCACCCTTTCCTATTTTACATACTGTAATAGACTTATGTATCTATTCAATATTCACTTACTACATAGTATATACGTAATACCGTATATACTATCTAAGAACTAATTCTATACGAATCTTCATAATGGTTTGATCCCTTATAGAGTAAGTATTTTTTAATTTTCTATTATATACTGTAGAACTGATAAAATAATATATATGCTACTACCTTTATACTTAATCTATCCCCTAGTAAAAAATACTTATATATACGCCCATATATAACAGCATGTACCTACTTTTATATGATTTATAACTAGTGTATAAACAACTTGTACATCTAGAAAGAATAATAATTTACGATGTCAGACAGTACATATTATCATTTTCTACTTGATTACTATATGAGTATGTATTATGTAAAAGCATAGACTATATAGTTTAATGATTTTCTAGCCAATCAATGTCTACAGTTCTAAGCCTGTATGTATACTATTAACATATCTTCTAGTTATTGTTTCTATATTTCAAAGTTTATTTTCCTTATTCTCTACTACTATACAATTGATAGTTTGCTGGAACCAGTGGTTCTCAAAGTACTTTGTATAGCATTATAAGACTATTTCATCATAATTGTAACAGTAGAATACATTTTACGTAGTTACTCATTTATATACAATAAAAGGAATGCAACTAAATATACATTTTACATCTTTATTACAATCCCTTTACATCTATATTTAATTCAACACTATGGAACAAATCAAATACAATCGATCGTACCACTTTATTAAGAGCTGGTGAAAATGCGTCATCAACTGTTGTAACAGCGGTACTAAGATTATCAAGACCTTTTCCATGTTCCATTTGATTAATAAAGTGTCTAATCCCACCAGAACCTAGGTGGTGAGTAATAATCATTTTATTAGTTTCTTTTGTTGCCATTTCTTTGCGTGGAGCAACTTTCATGGCTGTTCTACCTATAGTGAATAACTTAGCCACCTTGCTATTTGGTAACACTGTATGAACCCCGTAAGCAATCACTTCATGGTAAATACGGCTATCTCCCATTAATGATTGATATACATTTTCTCCATGTGAAAGAGAATTTGGTTTATATTTTTTCTCTAATTGCTCTAATGCATTAAACCAAGTACCAAGAATTTCCATCTTTTCTGACATGGTAATATCGTCAGCACGAAGAGCGTCTTTTATTTTCTTATTAAATTCTTTATAAGCATTACTATGTTCTTGTCCCTCTTGAATTTGGAAGCCAGATTTTGTGAGAGTGTCGATTACATTGGCTGAATCCGCCCACGCTCTAAATTGTTCTGTATTTCTGGAAAACGTTCCGACCCTAGCCACATGAGTTTCTCTTCCTCCCAACGGTCCTCTGGTTCGTCCCCCAAACTCATGTTGTAGGCTTTGTGCCAAAGTATTGCGTTCCAGTTTTTCATTTTGTAACCCTGCTCGTTTAGAATGTACTCTGCTACTGCCATCATTAAAGCCGTTTCTTGTTGCACTTCGATAAAGCGGTCTCGTTTTGGTATTCCCATTATATCTAAGCATTTCCTCATAATTGGAACTACTTTCAACACTTTGTCCCTTGGTACGCCCCAATCCTGTGCTAGGTTCGTTAGACTTAATACTTCCCTTACTGTTTCCATTGGGGATAAATCGTCCACCGTACTGCCCTTGATATTCGCCATTATACGCACTCTCCTTTGCTAATGTTACAACTGTATGATATAAACCATCTAATGTGTTACGCTTACTTTTATCTTTACTTTCTAACACGTTACATACTATGTCTTGTAGTAATTTATAAATTAGTCTATATCTGATGTACAATGAGCACATTTTGTTGCTTCCAAAGGAATTTCCGATTTACAGAATGGACAAGTTTTAGTCGTTATCTTCTTTTCTTGTTCATCTCGACTCATAATTGTTGTTACCAATCGAATTAACATAAATACAACGAAAGCTAATATAATGAATTGTACTAAATCAGTAATAAATGATCCATATGCAAATACGGCACCTGCTTTTTTAGCCGTTACAAGATCTGCTCCATTTTCTTGTGCTACTAGCGCCGCACTATTTAAAGGCAAATACATATTGTTGAAATCAATACCTGCAGTAAGAAGACTAATAATAGGCATAATCAAATTATTGACAATTGAATTCACCAATCCTGTAAAAGCGGCCCCAATAATCATGCCTACTGCAAGATCAATCATGTTCCCTTTAAATGCAAATCTTTTAAATTCTTTTAATAACGCTTTCATAAGGTACCTCACTTATATCACATATAGAATACTAACATCACCTATGTATCATCTCACTACATACGATAGATTATTATTTTGCTTTTCTATCCTCAATAACTTTTCCTTCCACTACCTTGCTCCCTTCTTTTAATCGAGCCAGCATAACAGAAGCAATAAACATAACAACACCAGCTATCACGGTAGAAATAGCTAATCTTTCATCAAAGACAACAAATCCGAAGAAGGAGCTAAAAAATACACCTATATATTGTAAAAATTGTGCTACCACTGCGTTGGTAGTAATGAATGCACCGGTTAGGAAAAATTGAGCTACAATAGAAATGGCACCAATACCGATAATATAGCCCCATTGTATCATATCGGGCATGATGAAAGTTTGGAACGTGCACATACCTACTATACCTGCAACCATACCGGCAATCATAAAATAGGCCATAATTTCAAAAGAACTATGACGCCCATGTTTACTAATACTACGAATAGTTGCATAGGCCGCCGCTGAAAGAGCAGCTCCTAATATAGCAATCAATGCAGGCCAACCAAAAGCTGCAGAATAACCAAATGGGTTTACCATGACCATAACTGCTACAAAAATCAATATCAACCATATAGCAGACCCCTTTGGAATACGTTCTTTTAAAAATAAAGCACTAAAAATAAAGACAAATATGCCAGATAATTGGAATAATATAGAAGCATCAGACATTTTCATATAAATAAGTGCTATAAAATTAAATAACATGGCAACGCCACCATATAGGCCACGCATCACGAGAAGTCCTCTATCTTGCTTCGAGAACTGAATTCCTTTACATCTCATATAGGCTAATACGGCAATTGAGCCAATCAATCCTCTAAAAAAAGCAATTTCACTAGATGGCAATGGTGGCGCCATATGATAATTACCTAATACTTTAACGAAAAGATTCATTAAACTTAATAAAAAAGCTGATGCTACAGCAAAACAAAAACCTTTTTTCATGGGATAAATTCCTCCTACTACTACTAAGAAACCGCCCTTCATATCATGAAAGGCGGTTATATGGTGTATCAAGATGACAACTATATAACTGCAACATCTATGATAGTACAGTTAGATAACGGCTATGATATCATAGTCATCTTATTTAACAAAGGAGTCAACAAATAACAAAATTTCCTCTTTCATAGCTTCTTTGTCAATTGTTTTAGTAAATCGCAATTTTTTATTTCGCAACTCCAATAATTGCTTAGGAAAAGCTACACCTGTAACTGCTGAAATAGCCTCTAAACTTTCATAAGCATTATGCCCCTGTTGTATATGTAAGGCCTCACAAATAGGGGCTGGAAATTTAAATGGATGTGCCGTAGCAGCAATTACCGTATGTTGCTGTTCAAGCTCTGGATGTAGCTGTAATTCTTTCATATAGGCTCCCATCGCAACTGCCGTATGTGGATCTAATAGATAGCCATAAGAATTATATACCTCATCAATAATGGATTTTGTTTCTTCATCATCGATATAGGCCCCTGAAAAATCATGTTGAATCCGTTTCAACTCGTCTTCATTAACTGATACGGATCCCGTTTTTTTAAGTGTTTCCATCCAAAATGAAGTACGTTCACTATCTTCTCCACTAATATAATATAAGAAGCGTTCAAAATTGGAACTTTCAAGAATATCCATTGATGGAGATATGGTTGTATAAAATGGTCGATTCATATCGTAGGTGCCAGTATTAAAAAAGTCAGTCAATACATTATTTTGGTTAGAGGCACAAATTAATTTACCAATAGGAATACCCATTTTTTTAGCATAATAGGCAGCTAATATATTTCCAAAATTTCCCGTAGGCACTACTACATTGAACGTCTCATCAGTATGAATTGCTCCAGTTGAGACTAACTCTGCATAAGTAAATACATAGTATATAATTTGTGGCGCTAGACGACCAATATTAATAGAATTAGCACTTGAGAACATAACATCTTTTTGGGCTACTGTATCTGCCATAGTTTCATCGACAAAAAGACGCTTCAAAAATTGTTGTGCATCATCAAAATTACCATTAATCGCTGTCACATTGACATTACTACCTTCTTGCTTTTGCATTTGTTCTTTTTGCATTGGACTAACGCCATCAGTAGGATAAAAGATTTGAATATGCGTCTCTTCAACATCTTTAAATCCTTCTAATGCAGCCTTACCCGTATCCCCTGATGTAGCTGTTAAAATTAATATATTCTTACTTTCTTTTTCTATTTTCTTAGCCGCTACTAATAAGTATGGAAATAAGGACAAGGCCATATCCTTAAATGCTTGTGTACGGCCATGAAATAATTCTAAAATTGATACATGTTCTGATAAGGAGTGTAGTGGTGCAATATCAGAGGTGTCGAAATTTATCTCGCTATAGGCCGATTGAACCATTTCTCGCAACGCTTTCTGAGAAAAGGAAGTAAATAATTTTTCTAATACAATTACCGCAATTTCTTGATAACTTTTATTTGCTATCATTTCATAGGTCAAGGAGTTGCTCGGGAATGTACTAGGTACATACAGTCCTCCATCTTCTGCTAAGCCATGTAACAAAGCATAGGTTTCATCCACCATCACATCACCACGTGTACTTGTATATTTCATTTTAAAAACCTCATTATCTCTCGCAATTTATAGAAATAGTATAGAATCATATCATCTTATATTATAATTATTTATATTGTCTTATTATACATGATATTCTAAATTTTATCCATATATGAAGCACAAGGAGTGCACTACAGAGTCTGTAATAGTCAACTATTTGTAGCAATTTTCTTTCTTACTCCATTCATCAAGAGCTAAATGCCGAATGCTTCGTACCTAGCTCGCTCTCGGTAGATTGGATGCCGTTCAACTAATCCCTTTTCAATGCGTGCCTGCTCTTGTTCTGACAAGTTCTGCATATGGCCATTCGCTTCTAAACGCTCTACCTCTCGTTCGTTCGCCCACGATTCAATATCTTGTTCCGTGGCCAACATACGATCCATCACTTCGCGAATTTCTTTCGGTGGCAAACCACCTAGCATGGATACCTTTTGATACAATTTAGTAAGCCATTTAGCAAACTGTCTAAAGGCTCGTTGCAATGATTTCGTCGGTGCCGAACCATCACGGACATAAGCTTCAAATCCTTGGGCAAATCTTTCATGTGCGGTACGGTTTGTATCGGCATCCGCCCCTTCCTGGTACCCCGTCCATGTCTTGATGGCTTCCCAATCACTTACCACCTCTCTAGGTGCACCTTCCATGTTGGCCAACATGCGTAAATCTTCTAAAAACACATGGCCTGATTCATGTACAAACGTAGAGAAATTAGCACTATCAAAGAGTTCTACTAACTTTCTTCCATCATCGTACATAGATGTTACGCCCCGTACGGATTGATAATAAGAAGAATTTTCCTCTTTTAACTTGCGTAAATCTTCTTCATTTGGTATAGTGTACGTAAAGAAATCACTGATGTGGTATTCCGTCGATGGCAATTGGAGCCGGTTGACCGAATACCAATCGGTGATTTTTTTTGCATTCAAATACAACGCTTTTTCTTCTTTTCCTTCTAATTTATTTTTATACCAACTTATAGAAGGAGATAAAGACTTCATATTATATTTTGCATATGTACTAGTTATAACATTAACCTTATATGTACCGCGACTACTATCAGCATCTAGCTTAATCGGAATAATAACATTAGCATTATTAACTGGATACTTTAATTGAACCATGGCAATAATACTACCTTTTTGTGTTTTAGATTCAAACACGGCGATAGGGTCAGACAATTGTTGAATTAGATTTTTAAGCCCCGCCTTTGTAATTTCAGGATGTTCTTTCATGATTTTACGAATTTTACCGACACCCATAACAACTTCATATGGTTTTGCCCCTGCCAGTTGTAACGCAAGCGGTGTAGTCATTACTCTAACGTGCATACCTGCGTCATAAGAATCCAAATTGTCTATAATCTTACTCCAGTTTGCTGTATCAGTTTTTAGTTTTGCCTTAGCCTCTACGATTTGTTGCTTTGTAACACCTGCGGGTTGTGATTGATAATAGGAAGTATTTTCCTCTTTTAACTTGCGTAAATCTTCTTCATTTGGTATACTGTCATCAATAGATGTCATTTCTGTGATATTGGATATTGATTTTCCGCTCACAGTTATGGCATCTTTTTTTGTACAATTTACATATAATAAATGGTTATTGTTTATCTGTTCTCTATACCATAAGTCTTTTTCTCGTGGAAAAATAGATACAATAAAATACCCATCTGTCTTTAAGTTAAAGGAAATTGGAACACTTGTAAGTTTTCCAGTTTTGCTTTTAATTCCAATTACAGATATAAATGTATCTGCTTTAACTGTTCCCGTAGTAACATCATAATTTTCAAATACTGCAATAGGATCGGCCAATGCTGTAGGAAGTTGTTTTAACACATCAAGATCATATTTATTAGCATGTTTTTTATTCAGCACTTTACTAAGAATATTGTTTTCAATAAACAACTCCTTATTTTGCATGCCAATCATTTGATATACTAACGGCATACTCATCACACGATGACGATATTCTGTAACCTTATTAGCTTTAAACGCATCAATCAGCGTGCCCCACGCTTCTGTATCCGCTTTTAATTTTTCCTTAGCCTCTACGACTTGTTGCTTTGTAACACCTGAGGGTTGTAATTGATAATAGGAAGGATTTTCCTCTTTTAACTTGCGTAAATCTTCTTCATTTGGTATAGTGTACGTAAAGAAATCACTGATGTGGTATTCCGTCGATGGCAATTGGAGCCGGTTGACCGAATACCAATCGGTGATTTTTTTTGCATTCAAATACAACGCTTTTTCTTCTTTTCCTTCTAATTTATTTTTATACCAACTTATAGAAGGAGATAAAGACTTCATATTATATTTTGCATATGTACTAGTTATAACATTAACCTTATATGTACCGCGACTACTATCAGCATCTAGCTTAATCGGAATAATAACATTAGCATTATTAACTGGATACTTTAATTGAACCATGGCAATAATACTACCTTTTTGTGTTTTAGATTCAAACACGGCGATAGGGTCAGACAATTGTTGAATTAGATTTTTAAGCCCCGCCTTTGTAATTTCAGGATGTTCTTTCATGATTTTACGAATTTTACCGACACCCATAACAACTTCATATGGTTTTGCCCCTGCCAATTGTAACGCAAGCGGTGTAGTCATTACTCTAACTTGCATACCTGCATCATAAGAATCTAAATTGTCGATAATCTTACTCCAGTTTGCTGTATCAGCTTTTAGTTTTGCCTTAGCCTCTACGACTTGTTGCTTGGTAACAACTGCGGGTTGTGATTGATAATAGGAAATATTTTCCTCTTTTAACTTGCGTAAATCTTCTTCGTTTGGTATACTATCATCAATAAAAGAAGTTATTTCTGCAACACTGGGTGAAGATTGCCCGATTGCAGAAATAGCTTCTTTTTTGGGTTATAGGACAAAAAGTGTTGCTAAAAAGTCTGGATCCCTTTGATTTTACTGGCTTAAATAAGGTTTTATCTTTCTAGAGAGATATATTTTTTAGAAGGAGTATAATTATGAAACTAGTCAGATGTCCTAATTGTGGTTTCGTTTGTAAGAGAAATGGTAAAACAAATGCGGGTTCTCAACGTTGGTATTGCAATCAATGTTCTTGCTCATTCACAAATAAAGTGAATAAAACTAACAATAATTTACAGATGTTTTTGGATTGGTTATTTGGTAAATGCACACAGTTAGATATGTCTGGCGATGGTCGTTCATTTCGTAGAAAAACATCACAGTTTTGGGAACTTTGGCCATTACTACCAAAAGTTAAATCATCAAGTAGCGTGGTATTTGTTGATGGTATTTATTTAGCTAGAAATGCTTGTATTTTAATCTGTTGTAATGAGACTCATATCTCAGGCTGGTATGTTTGTAGATATGAGCATTCTAAGGCTTGGGAGGCTTTATTACGACGTATTTCATCACCTACAGTAGTCATATCCGATGGTGGTACCGGCTTTCAAAAAGCATTAAAAAAAGTTTGGCCAAAAGCCAAACTACAAAGATGCTTATTTCATGCATTTCAACAAGTAAAACGCTATACCACAATACGTCCTAAAACGATTGCTGGGTGTGAATTATATGGGATTGCAAGGGATTTATTAACGATACATACGCAAGATCATGCTGTGAAGTGGATACAAAACGTTATGTTGTGGAAAGTACGACATAGAGTATTCCTATCAGAAATGACAGTTGATGAAAATGGTACGATACGACCTAAACATGAACGACTTATAAAAGCAGAAAATTCCTTAGTTAAATTAATTAATAAAAGATGTTTGTTTACTTACTTAGATGCATCGTTAACATGTACTTGCTCAGCTACTAATAATCGTATAGAAGGTGGTGTAAATGCTCAGTTACGCACTATGTTACGTAATCATAGAGGAATGTCTATTGAAAGACGAATAAAAGCGGTATTCTGGTGGTGCTATATGCACTCACCGAACCCGCTTTCTAATGCAGAAATACTTAAGGTTATGCCGACCAACAAGAGTATTTCTGATATATATCATACCATACATGAACAATCTAGGTTAGAAGATTCTATTCCGACTTGGGGTGATGCTATTGTTTGGAGTGACTTGCATAATTATGATCGCCTATTTACTAATCTTTGGGATTGAAATAGCAACACTTTTTGTCCTATAACCCTCTTTTTTTGTCCGATCAATATACAATAAACGTCCACGTTTCAATTGTTGTTTATACCACTCTACTTTTTCCCGCGGGAAAATAGAAATAATGAAGTTTTTATTACTACTCTTACTAAATGATATAGGAACATTTGTTAATTTTCCGTTTTTACTTTTAATTTCTATTATAGAAATAACAGAGTTATTTTTAACTTTATTGGTAACAACATCATAATTTCTAAACACTGCTACAGGTCTTGTTAATGCAATCGGCAGTTGTTTCAATACATCATGCTTATATTTATCTCTATGTTTTTGTTTAAGAACTTTATTAAGGATATTATTATCAATGAATAAATCCTTATTTTGCATACCAATCATTTGATACACCAATGGCATACTCATAACCCGATGTCTATTTCCTGTAACCTTATTAGCTTTGAACGCATCAATCAGCATGCCCCACGCTTCTGTGTCCGCTTTTAATTTTGCCTTAGCCTCTACGACTTGTTGCTTTGTAACACCTGAGGGTTGTGATTGATAATAGGAAGGATTTCCCTCTTTTAGCTTGCGTAAATCTTCTTCATTTGGTATTCTATCAGTAAAGAAGTCATTAATTTGATACTTCGCTTGGGGTAATCTGAACCCCTCGTCCAAGTACCATTTAGTGGCTTTTTTTCGTTTATATATAGTGGTTTTCCATATTTATCAGATGTTAATCTAGCATGATACCAATCTTTACCTACTGTATCCTTTGTATATACACTATTTATTAGATTGTATACATACATACCATTCCTCTTAACTTTATTCAGTTGCAT
This sequence comes from Veillonella montpellierensis, assembly GCF_947090115.1. Taxonomy (NCBI): domain Bacteria; kingdom Bacillati; phylum Bacillota; class Negativicutes; order Veillonellales; family Veillonellaceae; genus Veillonella; species Veillonella montpellierensis. The sequence continues at coordinate 214,657 of NZ_CAMUMS010000001.1, read as the reverse complement.
CGGAATAATTATATTTAGCCCGTTATCCGCCTTAATTTCAGCCATTACAACGATACTACCACTCACTGTATTGGAAGGAAAAATCGCGATAGGATTTGCCAATGCGTATGGTAGTTGTTTTAATGTATCTTTTTTGATATCTTTATGCTCTTTCAATATAGTGGCAATTTTGCTTTGTTTAATAACTATATCATGGTTTCCTGCCCCTATATTTCTAAGTACCATTGGAGTTGACATGACTCGAATAGGCTTGGTACTTTTATACTCATGAATAGTAGATAATTTTTCTCCCCACTGCTTCGCATCTAAATCTAATTTTTGATCCCCCTCTAAAGTCGTGCTTTGTTTAAACGAACGGGTATTATACGTTCCACCCATTTGAATAGATATGTACCTATCCATGTAGTCCTTGGCCGTAAAATCCCACTTCCCAGCTTTTTGCATAATGTTGGCCATCACATCTGCGTGTGACGCAAATAGCAAGGCCCCCTCTTTAGCTTGTTTCGCAACTTCTCGATTCGGAGATTGTCGCAACGTATTGTACACATCTTGAAATACTTGATACCCATCTTTACTAAAGTTCATACGCATGGCCACGTCTCCCTTAGCGATTTTGTCTACTGCACCCTCTAGTCCTTCGATGTCACGAATCGATTTCGATGCTTGCTCCATCTCGTCATAGGTTTGGTCAATCATTAGGGTAGCCTCAGGGTCATTTTGTACGCTTTCCTTTTCTAGCTGCCTATTGTACGCTATAACACGCATTCGTTCTGCCTCAGGTGTAATTACATTAGAATTAATCCCGTCCATACTTACATAAGGAACTGAAACGCCATTTTTTTCGGCCTGTTTAATATTTTGATACTGTCTATTGTATTTCTCACGGAACTCCGCTTGTGCTTCTAACAGAATCGTATGATACGTCTGTGCCACATGGTCATGATCATCTAATACATCGTTTGGGTATGCCGTATTTATCGATAAGCGAAGCTTTAAAACGCCTAATTAGAAAAACAACAATCTAGTATTCCCTGGTGAATGTGGCAATCCTTATAATTCAACTATGTTTTCTAAAATGTAAAAAGTTCGCCACTGTAATCGGCAGACATGATTTTACGACACATGATACTCATCATACACACGTCACCTTATTATTAAAAGCAAGTGTAAACTTTGAGGTCGTACAAATGAAGGTCAGAAATGATTCATGCTAATAAAAGATGGATACCTTCGCTCATATTTCACCAATTATGGAATCCACTATGGTAAAAAAGATTTCAAATATATTCCAGAATGATGTCTAAATAAGGTCAAAGGCTACACTAATAAAAGATGGTAAACAAAAAAACCGCACCAAAGTGCGGTTTATAGTGGTGGATCAACAGGGGTTCGAACCCTGGACACCCTGATTAAGAGTCAGGTGCTCTGCCAGCTGAGCTATTGATCCATAAGGATACAACTATTATAGACCCATATTATTCAAATGTAAAGTAAAATCTTTAGAAAGATAAAAATAGCCAAAAAGACCAATCATATGTGCTATCTATATATTGTCTACTGTCAGTACAATGACTATGTTAGTATATTATAGGCGCCTTAAAATATCTTGTTTTTTACTTTCAAATTCTTCATCAGTAATAACACCCTCATCATGTAATTGTTTTAATTGACGGAGTAAGGCCGAGAAATCTAATGCTGAATCGATTACTTGAATGCCCTCTGACGTAGATTGCTCCATCCTTGTAATCATATCACACTGATTTGTATCAATTCTTGTATCAATTGGGATATTATCCGCTCCTACTATATGGGGAAATATAATAGTATGTTCTCGTAATTGATGGGTCTTAGCAAACTCATGGTGAAGCCACCTTATAATAGAATGATTAATGGAGTTCGATAATATGTCAAAAACTGCCAAACATTCGTCATCACCTAGGATACTTAATGAGGCATGTGTATTGCTTACTTTATTATATTTAATTTCTCGTATCGCTAATGCCGAAAATGATGCTGTAACTCCATATCGTCCAAAATATTTCACCACTAAATTTGTTACGTCATAAGTTAAATGGACTTGTAGCATGCGACCACCGGGCCAGTATTCTTTACAGTCTTCTCTGTTATTATCTTTTTTCGTCCAAAAGTTAAATAATCCCATTCGCATACCTCATCACGATTTTCTATAATGTACATGATCGTATATCCTATTACCCACCTATTTTCCACATAGGTCGTGCTGGTTGCACGATACTTTTACCATCATGTTCCTCTTTTTTCAATTGTAACACATTTTTTATATGATCTGCTAACTCGTTAGATTTCATACCATTTCTAACTAAATTAATCAGGTTAGATTCATCATCATGTAGTAAGCATAAACGTAAATATCCATCGGATGTAAGTCGCACACGATTACAATGTTTACAGTATCTATGAGACATAGCAAAAATAAAGCCAATAATAATGTCATCTGGTAGTTGGTAATACGAAGCTGGTCCAAAGCCTTTCACAGTTTCAACTTCCACTAATGGCGCTCCTACCAGTCGTTCAATCTGAGACTTCCATTGCATAAAAGTAGGCCCATCAAATTTCTTATGTTGAAATGGCATATATTCAATAGCTCGCCACACAATTTTCCATTTTTTTACATACGAGAGTACATCAAGAATCTCATCATCCGTCCACTGTCGTGTCAAAACAGTATTTATTTTAACAACATCAAATTCGGCTGAAAGTGCTGCTTCTATACCAGATAATACATTAGGCAATTGATTTTGCTTGCCAACGCATGATGCAAATATGTCCGCATCCAGAGAATCTAAACTAATATTAACGCGATTCAATCCCAATTTTCGTAATCGATGTGCTTCATGAGAAAGTAGACTTCCATTCGTCGTCATTGATATGTCTTCAAACCATCCAGTTTTATATATTCTTTCAACTAATTCATGCACATAAGGATATAATAAAGGTTCTCCACCTGTAAGGCGAATAGCTCGTACACCCAATAAATAAAATGCTTCTATAATTACCATCCATTCGTAAACTGATAGTAATTCTAACTGTGTATCCGTTGTAATTTCTGTAGGTCTACAATAGGGGCAACAAAAATTACAGGCTTCCGTTAATGAAAGACGTATATACTCAATATGTCTACCCCATGCGTCTTGTACCATAGTAGCTCCTATATTTATATAACTTGAATCATATCACCATTTTTAATTATGCCGCCAATGATAACTTTAGCAAATATTCCTTGTGTTGGCATAATACATGATCCTACTTGTTTTTGTATTTCACAACCAGAATGACATTCTTTACCAATCTGAGTCACTTCTAATAAAGCACTTTCGCCTATTTTTAAATGAGTTCCCACTGGTAATTCATATAAAGTGATTCCTTCTACCGTAATATTTTCAGCAAAATCTCCTGGATTAACTTCTGCACCTTTCTGCCTCATTAAATTAATGCTACCAATACTGAGCAAACTAATTTGCCGATGCCATGGACCACCATGAGCATCTCCCTTTATGCCAAAATTAGCAATCAATTCTGCCCTCTCTATATTATGTTTTTTTTGTCCTTTTTTCTCACTCATAGAAATAGCAATTACTTTACCTATGATAGATTTCATATATATCACCTAATACTTTTTATCTATTAACAATACTGAGTTATATTATATCACAATATATTTAATAATATAAATATACTAGCATATGCTATCCTTAATAAGATTACTAAAAAAATCATATACTATTCTATACAGTATACAACTATTCACACTCTTATTCTGTGAAAAATATCTCACGCTAATGGAGGAATATAATATCTATCTAATTGATATTTTTTCCTTGGTATTTTTAATATTAGTTCACTGACCGTTATTTATATAAGAATATAACTTTTTAGAACTGAAAACTATAATAGTTAATTCATATACTTTCATAGTTTATCTTCTTCTATTGTCTTTAAAAAACGATATTCCTTATAAAAATACTATCAATATCTGTAATCTAAAGGTTGGTAACATGACTTGACTCCTCTTCTCACCTAAACTTTCACGAACCATCAATCAATAGTACTGTTAGTTATGTGATTATTGGTTTACCCATTCTATTCACAAGAAGAAATTAATACATAAAGCATAAGAAAAAGAGGAAAGTTGATGCAATTTCATCAACTTTCCTCTTTTGTATGTGGGTGTAGAAAATAATCTACAGATACTTTTTCACCATACTATAAATATACTTAATGCAGTAATCTAATAAACGACACAACATCTTCTATTAATGGTATGCTAAGAATTATGTGTAAATTTTATCGTTTTGGTATAACAGAGCCTTCTTCTCCTACCCCATTAAATAAAAGATTTAATGCTACTGCCATAAAGCTACCAAATGTAATCCCACTTTTCATAACAATTTTTGCCCAATCTGGAAAATTTTGATAAAAATCAGGTGCAGCCAATGGAATCATAGCAACGCCAATACTAATAGCCACTAACATTAAATTATAGTTTCCATCAAAATTCACTTTACCTAATGATCGAATACCACTGGCAATAATCATGCCAAACATAGCTAATCCTGCACCGCCTAAAACTGCATTAGGAATACAAGCAATTACTGCTGCCATTTTAGGGAAAAGACCCAGTACAATTAAGATGGCCCCTGATGTAGCCACTACGAATCGACTCTTGACACGTGTAACAGCTATTAATCCAACATTTTGAGCAAATGCGGTATAAGGAAAACTATTTAAAATACCACCTAAAAAAGTAGATAATCCATCGGCCCGCAAACAAGCTGCCAACTCACGTTTTCCAATTTTTTTATTAACAATTTCACCAATAGCAATAGTATCACCAGTTGTTTCTACCATAACTACTAACATAACAATCAACATAGAGACAATCGATGCCCAATCAAATGTAGGATATCCAAAAGCAAATGGTGTCACTAAAGAAATCCATTCAGCACTTTCCACTGCTTCAAAATTAACAACTCCCATAAACCCAGCAATAATAGTGCCAAAGAGAAGTCCTAGTAATACAGCAATATTACCAATAAAGCCTTTACCATAACGATATACAAATACAACAATCATAAATGTTAGAAAAGCCAAGCCTAAATTAGTAAAACTACCAAAATCTTTAGCGCCAACACCGCCACCCATCCAATTAATAGCAACGGGCATAAGTGATATACCAATAATTGTGATAATCGTACCTGTTACTACTGGTGGGAATAATCGAATTAATCGACTAAAATATGGGGCCGCTAAAAATGTACAAATACCAGCAATAATAATAGCACCATAAATAGCTGTAATTCCATGTTCCATACCGATCATAATCATAGGTGATACAGCCGCAAATGTAACACCTTGAATCATCGGTATTCTGGCTCCTACTTTCCAAAACCCAATTGTCTGGATTAATGTGGCAATCCCACAAGTCAAAAGGTCTGCATTAATCAAACGTATTAACGCATCAACTGGCAAATGTAATGCTTGTGCTAAAATAATCGGTACTGCTACAGCACCTGCATACATAGATAATACGTGTTGCAATCCATAGGTGAGCATTTTAGAAGCTGGTAATATGCTATCAACCGTATTTTCATTTCTAATCATCTGTTCGTCGCTCATAAGTCCCCCGTTAAACTATTAAAATAATATGTACTTCTAACGTATATAGTTTACCTTATAATTACAACTTATGCAAATGAATTATTTATATTTCTTACTAATAAATGATAATTTAGATACAGTCAAGTAAATAATCGCATTATATCACTATATCCGTTTGTAGGATCTCAATGGTAACCATAAATTTGTCATATTACTGCTATAAACTCTAAGTAGATGGCACTGTACGAATGTGGAATTTTAATAATCTATAATGCAATATAACCGATGCCAAATGCACCGGTTATATGAATAAGAGAATTAAATTTTTATTAATATTTTCTATACACCTATCAATATCTGTATCTATTTTTGCTAATGAAATAAATATATGTCTATAGACTAGATTACTACTTTAGCACTGATAAAAGATATATTAATATTATTTTCACCCTAGTATTACCTATTATAATATCATTCTTCACACTAATATCTATTATCATCCAATAAAATGTATACTATAAATTAGAATCACTATACTATACTTACACATCATATAAACTTATATATCAATCGAAAGTAGATTAATTTCACATTACCTCTTATAAAGTATCAATCTGAGAATAGCAAATATCATTAAATTCTTTCATATGTGTATGTTTGCATACATCCAAAGCTGTCTTATAATATAAAGCTGCCTCTTTTATGTTATTCTTTTCTTGTGCAATATATCCTAAGTAATACATAGCTGCACCAATATGTAATCCATAGCGTCGTGCCATAGTTTGCGTAACCTTAAAAAAGTCCATAGAATTTTTTAAAAATTGTTCAGCTATATCCCACTGCTTGCATTGCATATGCAATATACCTTGCAAACGTAATAATATGCCAAGCTCCTTATGATAGTTGGATTCCATAGCCAAATTCATAGCGGCTTCAAAAATATTTTCAATATCAACAGAAGTATCTGTGAATAATTTTAGAAAAATGAGTTGTCTATATACGGCTAGCAAATAATCTGATTTATGAATATCCTCAGGCATAGCAATAATCTTTAAAAGCAGCTGTTTAGCTACAGCAACATCTCCGACTAAAATACAGTATCTTGCTTTTGTCATATAATATGATGAAAAAAAATCTCTCACTGTATTATCTTCTATCAAAGACCAGTCATCAATATCTTCTGATTGATGAGCTTCATATAACGCATCTAATTGATGTAACAATGTATGACTTTCAGAAGAAAAAATATACTTCTTATTAGTAAATAATAACAAATCAATGATTTGTGCAAATGGAAAAGGTGCATAAGGTCGTTCAAACTCATAGTTAATTAGCTTTATTTTATATCGTGCAGATCGCCAAATATTTCCTGCTTTTTCCCATGTAGCTATTAATTGTCTATATAAAAGCTCATCATCTTCTGTGTAAGATAGTTCCTTTTCAAGCTGAACTGCTTCTAAAGCAGCTACTTCATTAATAGCATCTTTTGTAGGTAGTGCAGTCGATTGCTGTGCCTTGCGCAAGGGAGCAACAAGATCTTCAATGTCATCACTAATGGCGCATAAATCATCTTTCTCAAATATTTCTTTCAATAATTCATAAACCGCAATCGCTTGCGCTGGTTTTCCTAAATCGATATACGTACGAATTAACATAGCGTACAAATCTTCATTATACGGATCTTCTGATAATACCATACGTGCATATGATTCTAATTCAATAAAATCCTCAGTTTCTTTTGCGATATTAATTTTTTCTACTAACGCTTTTAAATAAATTTGCTTAATTCGTCTTCGTTCTGACAAATACCATTCTTCATAGGATACGGATCCTTTAGTAAAAAAACCTTGTAGGAATTCGCCTTTATATAACTTAATATTATCTATTGGTGCTAAAAGAAATCTATCAACATCAATGAAAATATTGGTTTCTTCATTTAATTGTATTACTGATTTTACTGGTGATATAAAAACATTTTCTCCCAACAACTTTTTCGCTTCATATAAGGCATTTCTCAAATTTTTACGCGCAATTACTTCTGTTTTATCTGGCCATAAAAGTCCACCCAATTCATCACGCATCACTGATTTCTTTATAATAATATAATATACTAATGCATTCACCTTATTATAGGAAAAGAACATTTCTTTACCATCTTTAATAATTCTTGGGGTTCCTAACAAGTTAACTTCTAACACTTCAGCCATAGTATGCCCTCACTTTATATTGGATAACTTCCCTATGTATACTGTATAAATTTAGTTTACACCACCCTGTATCATTCAACAAGAATTGAAACTATAACTGACAGGCACTTATGATAGTCTCTTCTTGTTCATCAACCAGCGATTCAATAGCATTCATCGTAGACTTCAACTCTTCTACAAATAATGTATCTTTGATACTGGCTAAATTAATTTTCACATTGAGAAAAGCCGACTTAACTGCAGCGCGTGCATTAATAGCTGCAATAGCTGCATCAGTTACAGTATTTTTATTTCCCTTTTCTATGGCTTGTTGTGCTAAAGGGAATATATCTGCTGCCAATACTCCAATTTCTAAAGGTACTAGTGCTGCATTCTTATAACAATTCTGAATAGCTTCTGTACGAGCAATCTTTTCCTTATCAGTATGTTTCGGCAATTGTAAGGCACTCATAAAATTAGAAAATACTTTCATATCTTCTTCTGCCAATGCAAGAAAACGACTTCTCATAGTACTAGCCTTTTTCTGTAATTCTTTCATATCTGATGTAACAGTTTCATACCCAGATTTATCAATCGTTAAATTAGCAACCATTTCTGCTAATGCAATGGCTGTTGCCCCCGTTATAGCCGCTATTGCTCCACCTCCTGGCGTAGGCGCTTTAGAAGCAGTATGGTCAATAAATTTTTCTACTGTTGTAATTTTTAAGTCCATATCGATTCCTTATTTATTAAAACAATCCTGTAATTGTGCCATCAGATTCAATATCCATATGTAACGCAGCAGGTTGCTTAGGCAATCCTGGCATAACCATTACATCCCCAGTCCGACATATAATAAACCCTGCTCCTGATGCCACGCGCACATCAGATACGGTTACCACAAAATCTTTAGGTGCCCCTAGCAATGTTGGATCATCACTTAAAGAATATTGTGTTTTTGCCATACATACTGGTAACGATGAAACATCCCAGTCTTCTAACTGCTTAATTTGCTTAAGTGCTTTATTAGTAAAGATAACATCCTTTCCACCGTAAATAGTTGTAACAATTTTTCGAACTTTTTCTTGAATACTTTCATGTATATCATACACAGTCTTAGGTACGATGGAAGTGCCTTCTACCATATCAGCAATGCGCTTAGCCATATCTATAGCACCAGTACTTCCCTTACTCCAAGATTCATTCAAAGTAACATCCACGCCATAATTAGCACATTTTTCAAGGACCATATCTACTTCATCTAATGTATCACTGGCAAATTTATTAATAGCCACTAATACTGGCAGACCAAAGTAACGCATATTTTCTATTTGTTTGGCTAAATTAGTAAACCCCTTACTAACGGCTTGTATATTTTCTATATCCAATTCATTCTTAGGTACACCGCCATGCATTTTTAATGCGCGAATGGTAGCCACAATAACTACTGCATCTGGATATATACCTGCATAAGGACATTTTATGTCCAAAAACTTTTCTGCTCCTAAATCAGCACCGAATCCAGCCTCTGTAACTACGATATCACTTATTTTTAAAGCTAGTTTGGTTCCTATAATCGAATTACATCCATGAGCAATATTAGCAAATGGACCACCATGAACAATCGCAGGATTATGTTCTAATGTTTGTACTAAGTTAGGTTTAATAGCTTCCTTCATGAGAAGAGCCATCGCACCTTGACATCCCAATTGATGAACATATACAGGATCTCCTTTTAAATTACAACCTATAATAATATTGCCAAATCGTTCTTTTAAATCATCTAAATCTTTCGCTAAACATAAAATGGCCATGATTTCTGAAGCAACGGTAATCATAAATCCATCTTCACGAGGGAATCCACATACTTTTCCCCCTAAACCAACAGTTACATGACGTAAAGCACGATCATTCATATCCAACACACGATTCCAGGTGATTTGTCGTATATCAATTTGTAATGCATTGCCTTGATGAATATGATTGTCTATAACAGCAGACAATAAGTTGTTAGCGGCGGTAATGGCATGCATATCACCAGTAAAATGTAAATTAATATCGTCCATAGGCACTACTTGAGCATACCCACCACCTGCAGCACCGCCTTTAATTCCAAAAACTGGCCCCAATGATGGTTCCCGCAAAGTTGCAATCGCTCTTTTACCAATTTTATTGAGTGCTTCTACCAAACCAATGGTAGTGGTAGATTTCCCTTCACCTGCTGGCGTAGGTGTAATGGCTGTAACTAGTACTAATTTACCATCTTTCTTGTCTTGTAATCTATGAATAGCATCAAAAGAGACTTTTGCTTTATAATGACCATATTGCTCAATTTCATCTACTTTTAAACCACATTTTTCAGCTATATATCCGATTTTTTCCATTTTATTTGTTTGAGCTATTTCAATATCACTTAACATATAAGCCTCCCGATTTGTCTACTCCATAAGTATAATTGTTTTTTATAATAACACAATTATACAGTATCTATACATATTTCGTCTAACAAATATTTTTTGTGTATTATTTAGTGTTTTTGACTATTATTAGACGGCTAACGTATATGCTTAATGTGTAGATGGTGCTCTACCAACTATATATTTTATATTAGATACTATATACTATACTAAATACCTTACTCCTCAACATATCTTTAGTATATATTCAGTCTATATAAATTTGCGAGCCCTCCAATAAAACCTCGTATTTCATCCTCATATATAGATATCTGATATAAACAATCCATTCTCCTTCAAAAAGACTGCATCAAGATTATGTAGATTGCTACTAATTTTAATGCAGTCTTTTTATACTAACTTTCTGCGAATAACATATTATCCTTAAAAGTTATTATTCTCTATATAATACTATCTGTCAAAACAGCTACTATTCTTATGGGTAAAATGGGAAAAAAATGGGTAATAAAACTAAGGATACGATAATAGAAACAATTACTAATGGTCCTCCTGCTTTTATATAATCCATAAATGAATATCCCGCCACATTATAAACCATTGTATTCGCGGGCATACCTATTGGTGTTGCATAAGCACAAGAACTACCAATCACAATAGCTACTAATACAGCCTTAGGATCTGCTCCTATTTGCGCTGACAAAGAAATTGCAATAGGAACCATTAACGCACAAGCTGCTGTATTAGACATAACATTTGTTAATATAGCAGTAATCAAAAATAATACCGTCATCATAATAAAAGGATCTGGATTCGTACCCATTGTATTAATAATTGTTGTTGCTATTAATGTACCTGCCCCTGTTTTTACCAATGAAGAAGCCAATGCTAGTGACCCAACAAATAAAAGAATCGTTTTCATATCAATTGATTTAACGGCTTGAGTTTCGTTAATAACACCTGTTGCTACTAGTACTAATGCGCCAATCCAAGCAGTAATATATAGCTTAATACCGATATAATCTTCAAATATCATCCCTATTATAGTTGCGATTAATACAATACTAGCAATCCACTTTTTCCACATTGGAACGTCACTATAATCATTAATCTGTTCATACGTACTATCTGGAGTCCTTGATGATTGATTTGGCAACAATTTAAACCCTATAGTCGTAAAAAATAGAATTCCGATAATCAGTACAGGTAGTCCTATGATCCCATAATCAAAAAATCCAAATTTCATATGTAAGATAGATTCTAAATTGGATTGAGCAATCATATTACCAGGTGCACCAATTAGACTTAAATTACCTCCCATAGCGGCTGCCATAGATAAAGGCATTAACAATTTTGTAATTTTAAGACCTGAACTATTAGCAATTCCAATAACAACAGGAATTAAAACCGCTGCTGTTCCTGTATTTGACAAAAATCCAGATAAAATTCCTGTAATTCCCATAACTGCCACCAGTAACATTCGTTCTGTTTTAGCAAATTTTGTGACTAACGATCCTACATATGCCGCTACACCTGTTTCAAAAAAAGCAGCCCCTACTATAAACATTGCCATAAATAATAAAACATTTGAATCAACAAAACCGTTAAATACTTCTTTAGGTGTTAAAATACCAGTAATATTTAAACCGATGGCGACAACCATTGCTGTAATCGATAATGGGATTTTTTCCCAAATAAACATAACTACTGCAAATACTAGAAATACTAATGTAATACTAATAGCATCCATTTTTACACTCCTCTCAGAACAAATAACATCAGCCGCTCTCACATTCCATTATGTCTTCTACGAAAAGCTATTTAGAATCCATTCTTATTGACGAATTTAATCAAATACCTCAAGATTACAACGCAACAAAAAGATTTCAATGTACAATTTTCTAAAGATATATTGTAATGATTTACCAATCGTTAATCACTACAGAAATAATGGTATGATTAGCTTTTTTATAAATCTATTTATTCTATATGTAGTAATTATTTTATAAAACTTACATGTTTATAAATATCCATTAGTACTTCTTCTTTTTTCTTGTTATATTCTACTTTTTTTTCTTCAAAATAATTACGACCATGTGTATCAATAGATACAATAAGTGGGCCAAACTCTTTAACACGGCAAGTCCACAATGTTTCAGGCATGCCTAATTCTTTCCAATTAGCTTGTTCAATTTCTTCAACTTCAGTAGCGGCTAGTACGGCATTACCTGCAGGAAATACAAGATGCAATGCTCCAAATTCTTGACATGCACGTTGTGTTTCAGGTCCCATACCACCTTTGCCCACAATGATCCTCACGCCTGTATTCTTAACAAATTCATATTCAAATTTTTCCATTCGCATAGATGTAGTTGGTCCTACAGAAATCATTTCATACTCATTGTCTCCCAATTCACGCACAATTGGTCCTGCATGCAAAATAGCTCCATTACGAATATCTACAGGCAACTCCCTACCATACTCAACTAATCGACGATGTGCTACATCTCTACAAGTTGTAATATGACCTGTTAGATATACAATATCGCCTGCATGAATATTTTTTATGTCTTCTAAAGAAATTGGCGTTGTTAAAATTTTCTTTTCCATTAAAATGTCACCCCACTATGCGATAAAATTTTATATGATCCATCTTTATTGAATATTATGTGCCCTCTTCGATGATTCCAACATCCCACATTTACAGCTACACTAATAACAGATGGATGGCGCGCACCTCTTTCAATATTGACGCCCAATACAGAGGCACTCCCCCCCATACCTTGTGGTCCTAAATGTAATGCATTAATACCATCAGTTAATAAATCTTCCATATACGCTGCTTTTTCATTTTCATTTCTAGAAGATACTGGTCTCATCAATGCCTTCTTAGAGAACAATGCTGCTGTATCAATTGAAGTAGCAACTCCTACACCTACCAGTAATGGAGGACATGCGTTTAAACCGTAACTTGTCATTAGATCTAAGACAAATTTCGCTACCCCCTCATATCCTTCTCCTGGCATTAAAGTTTTTCCACTACCTGGCAAAGAACAGCCTCCGCCAGCCATATAAGGAAATATTTCTACATCATCACGATTAGGTATAATATCCCACATAATGTACGGTGCACTTGTTCCTATATTTTTACCTGTATTGTATTCATCAAATGTTTCAACACAATTATGACGAAGTGGCGCATTCTTTGTAGCTATATAGGTTGCATTTCTTAATATACTTTCCAATTCCCCTATAAAAGGATACTGGGCCCCACATTTTACCCAATATTGAAGCACTCCAGTATCTTGGCAAGATGGTCTTTTCAATGCCATAGCTAACTCCATATTTTTTTTCATAGTCTCATAAATAGTTCTTGCTAATGGATTTTTTTCATCACTTGCTAATTCTTTAATTTTGCTTTCCACATCATCTGGCAACTTTCGTGCCATATATGCAACAAATTCAGCAATAACATGAGTCATTTTTTCTAATTGGTTTGTATCGCTCATAGAAATCCTCCAATACCTATGTTCTCATAATAAACCGGTAAATACTTACTAAAATATACTACTATCTTTATATACTTATACTCATATATAAATCATAGCTTCTATACTTTTATTCTAATTAAATTTATAAAAAGCTCTATCCAAATTAAAAGATGATATTATCAATAAATTTTATGCATATTAGTAATTTTTACTATTCGTTTTTCGAACTATATATATTATTTTCCCTATATTCTATATATTTATAATTAAAATCATAATCAATTACATGTATATAGCACTAGTAAGAATATAGTTAATCCTCTTTACTTATAGTGATAAAAAATTCATTATTCTATAAAAAAATAATGCCATAACATAGATATGCTATAGCCTTATTTATGTAATCATTATATAAAAAAACGCCTATTGGTATTCTTTTTATATATTCAATATTTTTTCTAACTCACTTCGAATTTTATGAAACTTTTCACTATTAATTTTATAATTCTCAATATCCTTATTCTCTATATCTTTCTCACTCTTCATCACTTTCAGCAAACCAATAATTTCCTCATCACCAGTATGAATAAACTCTTTCCAATCGTCTAAATAAGTTTGTTTTATATCAGCTTTTGAGTATCTCCTATACTCAGATGGAGTCATTTTTAAATATTTTTTAAAAGCAGTATTAAATGCTTTTATATCTGAAAATCCACACATATTGGCAATAATTGCAATCCGTGTATCAGTATTAGCTAGCAATATAGCTGCATCTCTTAATCGCATTCTAAGTATGTACTCTATAAAAGAGATACCTAGTTGTCTTTTAAAAAATTGAGAAGTATAGCTAAGATTATATCCTCCTATCTTAGCTATATCAGCAAGAGTAATTCGCTCTCTATAATGTCTATCAATATATTCAATCATCTTACTAAATGTAGCTTGTATTTCATCTACTGGTCCTACACCTTTAGGAATTTGCCATATTTTACTCACTTTTTCATATACGGCTCTTGACATATTAATAAATAACGATTCTATTAACATATAATCTGTAGCTATAAGGTTACTATTTTTTTGTAGTAATAATAATTCAGCCATTTGTGCACGAATGTATCGGTAAAAAATATTATCACGCGTATGGGCATTAGAACCTATGCAAAAAACATATTTCTTAAAGTTTTTATTAAAACTAGAAAAAAAATTAATATCAATATGCAATACCATCGCAATACTATTTTCTTCTAGTGCTAATGTGGCATGTCCACACTGTGGTGAGTAAATAATTACGTCATTTGCTTCCATATATGTACATTCACTATCATGACACACTTCAACTTTTCCTTTTAACAACACAAGTACTTCTGTTTCTGGATGCCAATTATAATGGTATGATCCCACTTTATAAATATGACTATTAAATCTAATATGATTATGATCATATTTATACTTAAAATATTCCATAGAACCTCCCGATGCACTTATCTCACATATACCTAACTATATCTACTACTAGAACACCTACATAATGCCTTAGAATATAACTAGTATGGCAACTATATGACTACTTTTTCTGTAATTCTATTATATGTATCAATGGATGTTTTATTAAAATAATCGAGTACAGCAACACTTTTATTACTATACGTATCCTACCCATGTAGCATCTTTTAAAGGAGGTATTACTATACTAGATGCGAATGACCAATAATATATTTTAAGATATATAAGATTTAATATATCAGTTATTAATTGATTCCAACTCAGAGTCAGTATATGGGTGATCAATGCGATAGTTAATCGCATCAGCAGTCGCCTCTTTTTCCCAGCGAGCCACTACTACAGCAGCAATACAGTTGCCGGTTACATTACAACAAGTACGAGCCATATCTAAAATACGGTCAATTCCTAAGATGATAGCAATCCCTTCAACAGGAATACCAAAAGCAGATACGGTACTAGCAATAACAATTAATGCTGATCCTGGTACACCTGCAATTCCCTTAGTAGAAACCATAAGAACAAGCAGCATACCAATTTGTGCCGTAATAGACATTTCAATACCATACATTTGTGCTAGAAACATGGTTGCTAAGCAACTATATAAAGTAGATCCATCCAAGTTAAATGTATATCCTAAAGGAAGTACAAAACTAACTATATGTTTCGGTATGCCTAACCGTTCTAACTTATCCATAGCAATAGGTAGTGCCGCTTCACTAGCAGATGTAGTAAACGCTAATAATAATGGTTCTTTTAGTGCCACTATCAATTTAAACATGCTAACTTTAGTAAATGCTGATGCTATGGCTAATACTAATATTAAGAATATAATTAGTGCCACATATAAACAAGCAATTAATTTAATTAATGGCAATAACACATCAAGACCATATAGTCCAACTGTATAAGCAATGGCGCCAAAAATACCAATAGGCGATACTTTCATAACATAATGTGTTACATTAAACATAATATGTGTTACATCTTTAGATAAGCTAATAATAGCTTTTCCTTCATCACCAGCTTTGGCGGCAGCAATAGCAAAAATACAGCTAAAAAATATAATTTCAAGCATATCAGCACGTGCCATTGCATCAATAATATTAGTAGGTACAATATTGACTAGCATTTGTATATGATCTAACGGTTTAGCATGAGCGGCCTTTTGAACTGCTTCACTAGCTTGTGCTGCAATATTGACACCATGGCCAGGCCCTACTAAATTTACTAATAATAAGCCTATAATTAATGCTAATGTTGTTGCTACTTCAAACCAAACAATAGATTTTCCGCCTAATCGGCCTAATTTTTTAAAATCTCCTGTACCAGCAATGCCCATGATTAAAGAACTAAATATGAGAGGTACTACTATCATTTTAATCATTCGTATAAAAACATCGCCTAATGGCTTCATTGCCTTACCTAAATCAGGAGAAATAGCACCGACAATAATTCCCAGTACTAAACCAATTAAGATCCATGTTGATAAACTAAGCTTTTTTAAAGACCCCATATTCCACCTCATTATTCATCATACACAACAAAATACTCCCAAAGAAACTTTAGGAGTGTTTTGTTGTGACTATACTTTCCACAAAGTATATCATATTTTTATGTAGTTGCCTATTCATTTTTATTAATAACTAGTCTATCGCAATATGATTACAGAAACCTCATCGCCCACCTCATAATGCATAGTTCCTTGAGGTAGTTTTGCCAACCCATTAACGGCTTGTAGGCCGAGTAACGCACTGCCCGAAAATAGTTTATTAGGTCTAAATATAGGTTTGCCATCTATCAATATAATCTGTCCTTGTACATATCGATCAACAGGATTTTTTTTAGTAAGAACCACTTCTAACTTACAAGTCATGACAGACAGGTCTGTACACTTTCGTCCTTGCAATTGATAAATAGTAGGTAATGCAAGTAAATACCAACTATTATATGCTGCTGCTGGATTTCCCGATAGACCCCAAATACATTGTAATTTTTTTGTATGTCCAACATATCGTTCTCTAATGCACCCATACGACGCCGCTCCTGGTCGCATCATAATACGTCGATATAGGCTATCGCCTCCTAATCGTTCAAAAATGCTAGGCATATAATCAAATACGCCTACAGAAACGCCACCAGTACTAATGACAATATCTACCGTATCAATACTAGTACGAACTCGTTCAATTTCCTTTTCTAATAATGTTGGATCATCGCTGATATGGCAATAGGATATATTATTAATCCCCGCTGCCCGTAATAATCCAGTGAGTAAATAACGATTCGAATTAAATATTTGACCTTTCTCTAACTGATTTCCTGGTTCAATAATTTCTTTTCCTGATGTAATGACTGCTGCCGTAAGTGGTTTATATACACTAATCTCTGTATATCCTAATCCTACCGCCATCGATATTATACCAGCATCAATACAAAGTCCTGGTTCCACTACAGTCTGTCCACATTTACATTCTTCCCCTTGAGGGATAATATTCTCCCCTGAAACGTGATTTCCTTGTATAGAAATAGTAGTACCAATTCTACCATCTCCTACACACTGTTCTTGCATAATAATCGTGTCACATGAATCTGGAACTGGAGCCCCCGTCATAATTTTAATACATTCACCCTTAGAAATATTCTTTTTATAATCTACTCCAGCACCAATTACATCAATCACCTTATATTCTTTACAATTAGGTTCATAAGTAAGTGCATATCCATCATAAGGAGATTTTCTAAAGGCCGGTATATCAGTCTTAGCAATAATCGGTTCTGCTAAAATATAACCTAATGCCTCATTGATAGGTACCACAATAGATTCTAATGAATATTTGCTCAAGGCAATTTTCCATTTTTTTCGTACTTCTTCTACTCTTATGCCTGCCATACACTACCTCTTTCTAAGCAACTGAAATAAATTATTTCCTAACTATATAGCGACAAATAGCATCAACTAGTAGTTGAAAGGATGTGTCATCCTTATAGGAAAAAAGAATTGGCGGCTTACCCTTATTACAAGATTCTCTCATCATATCCATATTATGATTCATAATAGATTTAAAAAATTCACCTTGTCCTGTGTCATGTAATTGTGCCACTCCCACGCGAATACTTGTATCTATTAAATCTTGTATATCATGATGCTCTATTGTTCCTATCTTAGATGATTCGTCGATTTCTACTAGTCCCACCAACTCATTGAAGGGGGTCATAAGCTCTTCTGTATAATTTTCTCGAAATACTTCAATAGTAGGAAATACACCTTGTGTTCTCGTTTCCATAATAACTAATTCGACGGGAAGAATCTGTGATAAATAATACATCTGATTTTTATAATCTGCTTTAATTCGAATTGCTAATTCATTATGACTCGCAATCATAACAGCTTTTGCCCCTGCTTTAATGGCCTCATCCGTATCACTACCCTCTTTATCCATTGTAAATTGATGCGCATCACTTTTAATGACACCTGTTACGACATGTCTTTTTGTTAGTTCACTAACGAGTTTTTTAATAAATGTGGTTTTTCCCGTTTTTCTACGCGACGCTACCACAGAAATAATAGGTACATCACGGTTTTCACTTTCAAAGCGAGCCCTACACCACTGATATTCTTCATAGGTATTCATATTCATAAACATATGGCGATAAGCATCCATTACAACAAGATTGGATTTTACTTTCTCTACTACTGTTTGTAATGCATAGAATCCATCATGATAGCTAGTAATAAATTTTTTTAATAATGACCTATGATAGACTCCTGCAAGAGGTTCACTATAGCCATCATGAACAGGTATATACGACTCGACATTTTCATAATCGCCACATGTATAAGATAGTAACAATTGATAATCAACAAAAGGCATATCTACCGCTATCACTAGGTTCCAGTCACATAGAGTAGATTGAAATGACTTAATGATTCCTTGTATGGGGCCACAAGAAGGAATCGAATCGTATACAACTCTAATTTGTTTCCAATCATCCTCTGATATGTATTTACGAATCGTAGAAATAATATGCTCATTTAGCTCTGAATCTACACCTAATGAAATAATAATCTCTTGAAATCCTGCTGCTAATCCTTTCCGAATCTGCTCTACAATAAGCACTGAGTCGCCCCAAGGCAATAGGGCTTTACAATAGCCCATGCGAGAACTCATACCTCCCGCCATAATAATTAAGCTCATATTAGAAATTCTAGAGTACATAGTTTCTTCTATAATTGAGTTTCTATTCATCGTATTACCATTCTCTATTTTCATACATGCCATCTTCGCCTCTTACATCCTAATGATATATAGAGTTATTCATTACGATACTCTTCGTAAGCCTTTTTTGATACTATTATAAACAATCAACAACACTATTATATTAATCAACGCATCTGGTAGCATATATGATGCATTATACACCATGGAATACATCCATGGATTTTCTCCTGCTGGTGCATAGGAAGCAAAAATAACAGCCCCACTCACCACAGAAGCGCACCATTTTAAGAAGCAAGCCAAAATACTCCCCATTACTAATCCTCTTGTGTTATCCTTAAAAAATCCTGCTACACCTACTATGCCATAAGCTACAAGATAATCAAGAACAATGCTCATAATATGCAAAGAAAATTTAAATCCCAAAATAAATGTAATAAGTCCATACGTAACCGATGCTAATATGCCAGCTTTTCCACCCCATCGATAAGAAAAAATTAATAATGGCACAAGGTTTGCTGCCTTTATGGCACCACCTTGAGGCATCTGAAATAACACTATGTAGTGAAGTATATAACTAATAGCAATTGCCATCGCTGCTTCTACTATCATTCTTGTATTCATTGTTTTTCCTGATTCTTGTATATGATTCATAAAACTACCTCCCTTTATATAATATAATTACTATCAAAAAAACTATAAACGTGTCAAATGAAAATCCACTTGACACGTTTATTATATACTTCATTGACTAAAGGTCGTCAATATTATTTTATATCTCTACCAAAACTGCCTACAACTAATTTACAACTATATTCAAATCACATGTATAAGCAATTATTGTTTTTTAGCTACCCCTGTTTCAATCGCAACTTTTGCTACCGCATCAGCTACTGCATCAGCTACACCTGGTTCAAATACAGAAGCTACTACATGATCTTCTGCCAAATCAGCGTCAGATACTAAATTACATAATGCATCTGCTGCTGCCAATTTCATTTCATCATTAATTTGTGTGGCACGTACTTTGAAAGCACCCTTGAAAATACCAGGGAATACAGCTACATTATTAACTTGGTTAGGTGCATCAGAACGACCTGTACCAGCCACACGCACACCAGCTGCTTTCATATCTGCATACGTCGCTTCTGGATTAGGATTTGCCATGGCAAACACAATAGCATCATCAGCTAAACTTTCTAAAATATCTTTTGTAAAAGCTCCTGCTGCAGATACGCCTAATAAAATATCAGCATCTTTAGCATTCTCTGCCAAATTACCATGCTTACTTTCTAAGTCTAATAAATCGATAAGTTCAGATTGTAACGAATCAAGTCGTTTATAATCTTTATGAAGCACACCCGAGCTCACTAACACCGTAATGTTACGAGCCCCTGCTAAGTATAATAATCGAGCAATATTAGCACCTGCCGCACCAGCTCCATTCACAACGATTTTAGCTGTAGCTAATTCTTTTTTTACTAAGCGCAAAGCGCCTTTTACAGCAGCTAGACAAGCGATAGCGGTACCGTGTTGATCATCGTGGAAGACAGGAATATCTAATTCAGCTTTTAAACGATTTTCAATTTCATAGCACTTAGGGGATGAAATATCTTCCAAATTAATACCTGCATAATTTTTTTGCAATAATTTAACTGTATTAATAAATACCTCAGGATCTTTTGTATCAATAACAACTGGAACACAGTCCACATCGCCAAATTTTTTGAATAATAACGACTTACCTTCCATAACTGGAATTGCCGCTGCCGCTCCAATATCACCAAGTCCTAATACGCGAGTACCATCAGAAATAACTGCTACCATATTACCGCGGCAAGTTAATTCAAAAGACTCTTCTTCATTTTCTTTGATTAATAAGCAGGGTTCTGCCACACCTGGTGTATAAGCTACTGATAAATCATGAGCATCTTTCAATTCATATTTACTAGTAACTGTCAAAAATCCCTGTAATTCTCTTTTTTTTGCAACTGCTTCTTCTTTAATATCCATACTGTCCCTCCTATGGATAACATTATCATAATACCATATTACATAAAGTCTAATTATATCTGCAACCTATGCATGTATTCTTATCTATTAGTATCTGTTTCTATTATACCTAACAAATTCGATTTAATCAATCTTTTTCGATTTAATTTATTGTAAACTGCTATTCTTATCGATAGATTCGGCCACTAGCAACTATTACATTTTAACAGATGGTAAATTTCTCCCATAAAAAATTTCACTCATCTCTTGCTTTAATTGTTGATTAATTGCTTTAAGTTCTTTAGGTGTTAAATCTTCTTTAGTAATACCAAATAAATAATTGTCTAAGTCATATTCTTTCAACATCATCTTAGTATGAAAAATATTTTCTTGATATACATTAACATCAATCATATTGTATTGATTACGTGTTTTGGCTGCAATATAGTTTTGAATTGAATTAATGCGATGATCAATATAGAGTTTCTTACCTGACATATCTCGTGTAAAGCCACGTACCCGATAGTCAAGACTGATAATATCTGAGTCAAAGTTATCAATTAAATAATTCAACGCATTTAATGGAGATATTTCTCCACAAGTAGATACATCAATATCTGCTCTAAATGTACTAATTCCTTTATGAGGATGACTTTCTGGATAGGTATGAACAGTTAGGTGACTTTTGTCTAAATGACATACTACATCTTTTTTTTCAAGTTCTTCTTCTGAAATCAAAATAGTAACACTAGCTCCCTGTGGATCATAATCTTGACTAGCTATGTTTAAAATATTCGCGCCAATAATATGAGATACTTCTGTCAATATAGCTGTCAACCGTTCTGCATTATACACTTCATCAATATATTTAATATACTCTTTTTTTTCTTCCTCTGTGCGAGTATAACAAATATCATATATATTAAAGCTTAGCGTTTTTGTTAAATTATTAAAACCATATAACTTCATTTTATTTTTTGATTTACCCGACATGCTTCACCTAACACCTTTCTCAATTACTTACCTTAACGTCTACTATACACCTTTACTACAACATTATATAACTTTTACCTATTAATCTATTATCATTGTTTGTACTTTATAGGTCATTCATATAATAAAACTTAACTGAAAATTTTTCTTCTTGATAGGTAACAATAGCAAATGTACCTCCACTTTTATCTCGTGGAAGTATGGGACTACCTGGATTAACATACAAACAATTTTGTCCCTCATAAGAGGCATGATAATGTGTATGTCCAGATACTACCAATGTGGCTCCCATAGCTTCACCTATATATAATAACTCTTGAATACGGTTATAATAGGGAATTTTATGCCCATATACCATATAAATATATGTATCTTCGAAAGGAATGAGTTGTTCTTCTGGTTCTAACGGCCTCTGTCTGTCATTATTTCCCCGTACTGCAATAACAGGTACATTCGTTTTCGTGGCCATATAACGCGCATCGTCACCCAGATCACCAGCATGTAACCACATATCGATATGCTTATCTCTAGTCTTTTCTAAAATTATATCAATTACCTCTCGATACCCATGTGTATCACTAATAACACCTATACGTCTCATATTACTCCATTTTTTCTATTTGCCCTATTAATTGGCGTAAGGCACGACCTCTATGACTAATCAATTCTTTTTCTTCTATTGTCAATTCTGCCATAGTTTTACGGAATTTAGGAACATAAAAATATGGATCATAACCAAAGCCTTCTGTTCCCTTTGGTTCATCTTGAATAATTCCATTACAAATTCCTTCCGCTTCATACATTCGACCATCAGGGTAAACTAATACTAATGCACATACATATTGTGCGCCTCGCTTTGACATAGGTACGCCTTGTAATTGAGAAATTAATTTTTGATTATTCGCCTCATCATCACCATGTTTTCCTGCATAACGAGCCGAATAAATTCCGGGTGCTCCATTAAGAATATCTACATCAAGCCCTGAATCATCAGCTAAACAAGGCAATCCACACGCATTCATATAATATAATGCCTTGATTTTTGCATTCTCTATAAATGTATTGCCATTTTCTATTGGATCTGACACATTAGAAATGTCACGAATACTTATACAATCAATTCCTAACCTATGAAAGGCTTCTTGAAACTCTCGAATTTTACCTTGATTCTTAGTTGCCAGCACTAATTTCATATACAGCTCCTACTTTTTCTGCTAACGCACCCAATGATTGTTTCTGATAACCAATCAACTCTGTAATCGCTTTTTCTGCCATATCTAGCAAAGAGTTTAATTCACTACGAGAAAATGTGCCATGTTCCCCGGTCCCTTGCAGCTCTACTAATCTTCCTGATTCAGTCGAAACAACATTCATATCAACTACAGCTTCACTATCTTCATGATAGCATAAATCTGTAATCAATCCATCCTGTCCAATCCCCACAGAGATAGCAGCTAAAAATTCTGTAACTGGAAAAATTCCATCTCCGGAAAAAATTGTATCAACCGCATCCACCAAAGCAATAAATGCACCTGTAATAGCTATGGTACGTGTTCCTCCATCTGCCTGAATGACATCGCAATCAATTGTAATAGTTCGTTCTCCCAATGCTGTTAAATCTACAACCGCTCGTAAGGCACGACCAATTAACCGTTGAATTTCTACAGTACGTCCTGTTTGTCTTCCTTTAGTAGCTTCACGACTAGTACGAGTCATCGTAGATCTAGGTAATAAAGAGTATTCTGCTGTCACCCAGCCTTGACCGGATCCTTTTAAAAATCGAGGTACTCGTTCTTCTACACTAGCGTTGCAAAGTACTTTTGTATTTCCACATTCAATGAGTACGGAACCTTCTGCATAGGTAGTAAAATTTCTTGTAATAGTAATAGAACGTAACTGTCCATTATCTCGATTATCAATTCTCATATTTTTTTCTTCCTTTATGTTTCTCATATCGTATAGAATTATTCTATCACGTTCTACTACATGATTCTAGCATAGGCAAATATATTCTACCTCATGGCCTACTTCTATAGCGAGTCAATTGTATCATACTAAGATACAAAATATACACTATATGCTTCTAATATAATGCACAAGTTACCTATTACTTTATAAATCAGTCATGATGATATCATATAGCAAACATAATTTTTCTTATAATTAAATTTCTTCTTGCCCTACGCCCATGGGATCAACAATCACATATCGCTGTGCATTACCATATTGTTTTTCTTTCAGTATCACATCATACGCATCATCTCTACATTTTTTATTCGCTTGCCAAGGAATAAACATCGCATATACTGATTGATGTCCATATGGCCCTCCTCGGCCAGTACTCATAATACTATGCCATCCCGTGCTATTATGATACATACGAACTACTTCACTCCTCGTTTCCCTAATGCCAGATTCATCATAATAGATCTCTCTCGTATTTTTCCAATAATCCCCTGTATCGACACTAACATTTTTTTGTAAATTATGGCGATCATCCCATTGTAATTTCCATTTATCTATCAACATATCAATATAGCGAGTAACATCCGCACTTTGCCCATATAGGTCTTTATCAAAAGCTGGTTCAATAACTTTACTATAATCAAGTCCTGCCATAGATAATATAATAGCGGTATTAATATAAGGTAATGCATCCTGTACTGAGTAGCCTCCTTCTAATACTGCAATATCTGCATCTAGTATATCAACCAGCTCCGCATAACCTTTAGCCATTACATTCATATTAGCAAGAGGATCACTAAAGTGATTATCTTGCCCTGCAGAATTAATGATAATTTCCGCTCCAAAATCATGAATCATCGGTAACACAAGCTCTGTCATCACTTTTTTTAGTCCCTCATCGCCAGTGCCTGGGGGCAATGGAATATTAACAGTAGCGCCAATTGCTTGAGGTCCTCCGAACTCATTCATAAAGCCTGTACCTGGATATAACGTTCTTCCATCTTGATGAAATGATATATATAGTGTATCAGGATCATGATAAAAAATGTCCTGAGTTCCATCTCCATGATGTACATCTGTATCGACAATAGCAATTTTTTGAATGCCATATACCTTTCTAATATGTTGGACCATAATCGCTTCCGAATTAATAGTACAAAACCCACGTATACCATGAACGATACTCATCGCATGATGTCCTGGTGGTCGTACCAAAGCAAATGCCCTACGCACGTCTTTTGAAAGAACACTATCAGCGGCTACTATGGCTCCACCAGCAGATATTTGATGGGCTGGTGTTACCCAATCTTCTAAACTAGGTACACCTACATGAACTTATTCAATGCTATCATAACTAGCAACAATAGGATTATATTCACGAATGGCTGGGTGATCTAGTAAACCTTCTTCTTCAATTTGATTACGCGTATACAATAATCGTTCTTGTCGTTCTGGATGTGTGGACGATATTTTCCAATCAAAAGCTGGAAAAAATATAAGACCTAATTCTGATTTATACATGCATACATACCCCCGATTGTAATTGAACTTTTACAGTAATTAGTCGGTTCATTGAGTGCCAATCATCTATGATAGGAAAATCCTCAACGCTGACAATTTCACCGGGAGAGTTTTCGTCTAACTGTAATCGTTCCGCCTCTTGTTGTAAATAAAAAAATACTCTTTTTATCACTTCATCATTGGTATTCATCGTTACATTATTTTCAACAATACCTAATTCTGGCACTACTAATGTTTTCTTTTTAGTATCAAGGTGTACTGTTAATTCAACAAAACTTCTTGATACAGCGGCGCCAACTGCATTAGCAACAGCAGCAGATGGTGGTATATGTAAAGGCAATTTCATGGATTCACTTATAAATCTACCCAATGATTGTGCCGTTCCCCCTACCACTGTGAGTTGTTCTGGTATAAATCGATCTGGATTAACAATATCACTGACAACATAAATAGGTCGCTTATTTTCTTCTTCTACCACAGAATGAATAGCATCTTCTATAACTGTCACTGCTTTTGTTACAATTTTTTCTGCCATGGTTTGCTCATCAAAGCCTAATTGATGTCCCAATGTTTCTATGGCCGCTCTAGCTGCTTTCTCATCACCATAATTGGCTTTTCCTAATACAATAAGCGCATCTCCCAATGTGGGGATAGTGCCTCCTAATGCCACTGAAGGTCCTTGGCGGAAAGGTCCTACACGTACCTTTCCATCATGAATTGATACAGCCGATTCTCCTCCAATCCCCACAGATTGCACAGAGAATCCGCGTACCGCACTAGGGTATTCTCGAATAGTAACACCATGTTTTCTCATGAGTGGTCTGCCTTCTCGCCAT
This sequence comes from Veillonella montpellierensis, assembly GCF_947090115.1. Classification (NCBI taxonomy): domain Bacteria; kingdom Bacillati; phylum Bacillota; class Negativicutes; order Veillonellales; family Veillonellaceae; genus Veillonella; species Veillonella montpellierensis. The sequence goes on along the minus strand of NZ_CAMUMS010000001.1, from coordinate 187,902 downwards.
AAGGATATATCAGTGGTCGTTCCACCTATATCAAGGGCCACTGTCATCTTAGTTCCCATATTATCGAGAGCCATTAATCCCAAAATACTCGCAGCAGGTCCTGTAAATACAGTTTCTACAGGGCGTTCTATCATCGTATCGATAGGTAATGACCCACCATCGGCTTTCAAAATATATACTGGCGCTAATAATCCTCGCTTTCTCAAAGCCTGTATAACAGTTTCCTTAAAATTTTTAAATGTAACGTAAACAGCACTATTAAAATAAGCACTCACTGTCCTTCTAGGAAAGTTTAAGGTTCCACTTAACTTAGATCCTTCTGATATGTATTGATAGTTATGCATCATTTCACTAGCTAACGCTTTTTCTTCAGATGGATTCCTTACAGAAAACTTTCCAGATACTGCGGCTACCCTATGTGAGGCGGCGCTAACAACTAATCCGTGTGGTTCAACTACAATACCTCGATGATTCGTATATCCAGACACCAAAATAGGCTTCGTAGGTAATGTGTCGGATACATTCATACCAGGTCCAGCTATAATATACAAATCAACAGGCTCTTCTTGTTTCTGAATCACTGTATTGGTAATCACTGTGGTCGACAATGTAATTCTATCAATGTCCACAGCCCGTATATCTTTTAAGACAGTATCCAAAGCAGACAACAACCCCTGCATAATATTATCATGGGTAGTTCTACACTTTGATGTAGCTGCAATATGTCCTGAATCTATCAGTACAGCATCAGTAAATGTACCGCCTATATCAATTCCTAATAACATATATTCATCTCCCATTTAGCTAACTATTTCAAAACTATCATGTAAGACATATATACTACAATAGATGCATCATAAAACACCTAAAAGTATATATGATACATAGTATCTATGCAAATAATCACAAAATCTATGCACAAATAATGCGCCTTATGAAGATGCTTCACAAGACGCATTATGGTAACAAATCACTCTATCATCTACTGCTTCGCGATACAGAAGCATAATTTTTTATAATAACAATTGGAGTCATTTGACTATCATTGCCAAATGGATTGTCGATTAGAATTTTAGCTATTTTATTTGGATTCATGCCACGGCTAGCACCTAATACAGCAGAACGTTTTAAATCATTTACATCTGCCACAACTGCTCCATAGCACCCTGTACGTTGTACAATTTTTTCAGCAACTGCATTCGGATTCTTAGGGCCATATACAATGTGCTTATCAAATGGAGGCATAGTACCTGTCACATCATCGGTCAATGAAGCTTGACGAGCCAATTGATAAAATACGCCATTTTTTTTAAATAATTTAGCAACTGCCCCTGCCAAAAAAGCAAACATCGTTTTCCATTTGCCTTCTAATTCCATAGCGGCCTGCATACCATATACAGAACTCATAGAACCATCTGCTGGTATAAATCGACATAATAACCTAGCTTGCCAAGAAGGTGTTAGTTCTTCTGGTCGTGTCATACGACCTTGTGTAATGGCAACCACTGATTCAGCCACACAAACAATATCTTCTGGTCCAATTTGATCGCCTCCAAACTGGACAATCGCCTCTATAATATCATCTTTTTCAGTAAGAATGCGCGTAGGCACTGGAAGTAATTTCAACTCTGTCATTATTACGTTCCTCCTTTATTGGTGTAATGCGTCCTGTAGTTCTTCAGATGTTAACACTAAACGATTTTTAGCAATATGCCAGTCACTACGGCCAACTACTTGGTATACGATATCGATATTCATATCTGGAAATCCTATTAAATCCTTCTTTATATTTCCATGAATGCCGGTAATTATTAATCGCAATCTAACCATACCACCTTGTCTTGGTTCAATGATAGTCGCTTCCCAATATCCATCATGTCGTTCATGATTTGCATCTGTTGTCCAAGATTCAATATGTACATTATCGAATTGTTCTTGTGGTAATAAATGGCGCGGATACAAATCCATTATAGTACCATTTTGTTTTCCTTTATTAACAAATGGAATATCACAAACTAAGACAACTTTATCAAAGCTAATATCTTCTACAACAAATGGAGAACGCCGTTTTACCAACATCGTGATACGTTCATTTCCTTGTTGCACACAATAAAAACGAAATGCCACATATAATATGGCTATAATTAAAATAACAGCAACTACTATATTTAATATAGTATATAATAACATAACGTTCCACTCCTTTATAAAGTTATTTTTTCTACTGAAAATTCTGTAGGATCAATAAATTCACTGGCTAACTCAGATGCTAATTGTACATCTTTTGTAAAGTAAATATGAATAGTCCCTTTTGTTGCTTGCCTATTAACCAACTGATTATCACTTAATACCCGTCCTACTAAATCCGCCGTTTCATAGGAAGGATCAATAAAAAGCACTTGTCCATCTGTTATTTTTTCTAGTAAAGTTGTAATAAATGGATAGTGTGTACAGCCCAATACCACTACATCTATTTGTTTTTCTATAATAGGAGCAATATATTTCTTAGCCACCGTTTCTACAACAGCATCTGACAAATGCCCTTTTTCAATAATATGAGCTAAATCAGGGCATGGCTGCTCCCAAACCGATAATTGAGGTTCAATTTCTAAGGCTACATGTTTATGAATATGTGTTTGAACTGTAGCCGCAGTCGCCATAATGCCTATAATATTTGTCTTTGTCTTTTGTATGGCTGTTTTCACACCTTGACACACACCAACAATGGGGCACGAAAATTTAGCTCGCAAATCATCTAAGGCAACCACTGTAAATGTATTACACGCTACAACCATCATCTTTACGGGAACGGTTGCTAAAAATGAACCAATATGACAAGCTAAACTTGTTATTTCCTGATAAGGCCGATTCCCCACAGGATTATTAAGGTTATCACCTATATATATAAAATTTTCATTAGGAAATGCCTCTTTCAAAACTTTTAATACAGAAAGACCACCTATCCCTGAGTCAAATACACCAATAGGCCACTTGGTTCTGTCATCTATCATCATATCTATATACCTGTCTCACATTCAATTAATTTAACTAATGGCTTATAAAATATATCTGGTAATCGAATAATTTTACCACTAGACTTTGATGAAAACGCGTTTTGAGTTTCCCCTACAGCTAATACCCTGCCATCTTTCTTGCGAATAATTCGATAGGTGAATACCATTTGTGCCTTTGTCATCTTTACTAACCGTGTTTCTATTATCAATTGATCATCAAATTTAGCTGCCTCTTTATAATGACAGTTAATTGATAGTATAGGAAATACAATATCCTTATTCATCATATCCCACAATTCGATTCCAGCATTGCGAAAAAACTCTATGCGAGCCATTTCAAACCAGCGTAAATGATTTGTATGATGGGCTATTTCCATCATATCCGTTTCATAAAATTGAACTCTAATTGGTATATTTAACATGTGCATCGTCCTTTATTTAATACTGTATGACTTATTGTAGACCTATTACTTCTAGAATGTCAAATAACACTACTAATATAAAGTACTGCCTATACATATCCATTAGCTTCTAATCTATTCAACAAGAGTAGTATGTACCATAGCCAATTTCCACTATATAAAGTCTATTACTTCATATAAAACAATGCACATAATAGGCGTATATAATAGCACTACAAACCGAGTAAATACTATATATACACCCCTTATGTGCATCACTATATTATTATAACTCATCATATCAACAACAGTTAACGGGGTATGCTGTATTACTAGATCTCATATTAATCATCATTTTCCCCAAAAGGTATTCGTTTTTCAGCTTTTTCTCTATGAACTGGTTTTATATATTTACCAGCCACTTTAAAAGCTAATGAAATTACCGCTAAGTCATCAAGCCAACCAACACCTACAAGTGCATCTGGTATCATATCGGAAGGAAGAATCAAATATCCTAATGCACCAGCCAATACAGCTTTTACATATTTAGGTGTCTCTTCATCTCGAATACAATAATACAAGACCAATGCTTTCCTAATAAAAGCTAAATTTTTTCCCATATTTGATACAAAATGAATAAATTTTGCATTAGAGAAATATTTGCCATATTTAATAATCTTTATTGGATTCATCAACAATACTTCACTTTCTCATATAACATACATATCTATACTTATTAAATAAGAAAAGAATCTATCTATCTTAAACCTATTCCATCATACTATAGAAAATATACGTTATCTTCATCTACTTTACATAGTATATACTACTTATCTTTAAAAGGCCGTGTTACTTTTTCCACAACATCAGCAGCTGTATCATGTACCTTATAACGTGCTGATTCGGCCACTTCATTAAGAGTATTTCCAATATCAGTACTCATCACTTGTTTTTTTACAGCTGATACTGTTTCGCTCACAGCAGACCCTTCTAATGCAGCTTTAGGCCCCTTACTAACTGCTGTTGCTAGTCCATTAATTGTATGAGCTACTGCATCATGTGTTTTAAATCGCACTGACTCAGCAGTATCTTTCAGAGATTTTTGGAATTCTGGTGTATTTAACTCATCAACAGTAGTTGCTATTCCCGCTACAGCTGATACGGCTTGACTGCCAAAAGAAACTACTTTTTCCATCGTCTCTGGTGACATACTAGCTTTTATATCATTTACAATATCATAGCACATAGCCTTACCTTCGCTAATCCAATTCTTTAGCATAGGAATGTATCGTTCCACATCATTAGGCATGCCATCCTTAATCCAAATATGAGCTACTTTACCTAAAGCATATGTCAATCCAACCGCTACTGGCATACGACATACTTTAAATGGCAACGCTAGGCTCACCAATGAACCTGCACAAGCCACGCCTAAACCAGCAACTAATCCAGAGATAGCACCTTTTTTTAAGTTCACATTATATACTCTAGCCAATGATGTAATCATATATGTATTATTGCCTATTAATGCAGGCACACTAAACGCTGGAGACATGGCAAATATGCCTGCTCGACCAGCTGCCCAAAATATAATTTTTTCTGCTCTATATTCTTTATCTTCACTACCACTTTCCATAAATGTTGTGAGTGTTACATTTTTATTTTCTTCCATCGACACGCTCTCCTTTAATTTTGACTTAAAAAATCATATGTTGTGCTGTCAGAAGACTTCTCCTCTTTAATAATTCGACATGATACCTCTAAATTCCTCTTACATATTAATGTCTATATACAAATTATTATATTTCTATTTTATCACAATTACTCCTAAGTGATAATGAAAATTTAAGAATATACTCTATAAGTTTTATATTCAATAGACAACTCGATTACCAACTAGTTAATCCGCCATCTATTGTCCATGCTGCACCAGTCACAAAAGAAGCCTTATCACTTAATAAAAATGCAATAACTTCCCCAATTTCATGGGGTTTACCAATTCTACCCAAGGGATAATGCATAGCCATTTCTTCTCTTGCGACATCAATATTCTGATTGCTATTAGCAAGTTGTTTAGCAACTAATTGCGTATCTACATCACCTGGGCAAACACAGTTAACTCTTACTCCATGTGGTGCTAATTCTAACGATAAGGATTTAGTAAAGCTTACAATGGCCCCTTTTGAAGCTCCATAAATAGAACAGGCTACATTGCCTTGTAGACCCGCATCACTAGAGATGGTAACAATACTCCCCTTGGCACTACGAATATATGGTAATACGGCTTGACATAAGAATATGGTTCCTTTTACATTCGTACCGAACATACTATCAAATGAACTTTCTGTTACATCATCCAACAACATTTCATCATAAACGCCTGCTGCTGTCACTAATGCACCAATACCACCGAAATAATCTACAGTCTCTTGTACAATTTTCTGGCAATCCGCTATATTGCTTACATCGCCTTGCACAAACTTTACCTTCGAAGAATATCGTCGTAATTTAACTAATGATTTTTGTCCTTCTTTTTCATTACGTCCGTTAATAACAACGCACCAACCAGCTTTTAATAACAGTTCTGCTGTCGCAAAACCAATTCCTTGGGTACCTCCACTAATCAATACAACTTGATTATCACTTGTTTGAGCCATAGATTCACCTCTTTATATTCGCTACTCTATAGTCTAGTCTATTACTTATTTTTACAAAACTATTAAAATCTACAATATAATGAATAAATCACTATACTGAAAGCAGCAATCATATATCTCATTGTTCTATCGTCGTACTGATCGATAAAAACTACTATACTATATATTCTTAGGACTATAAATTAACAAAATAATCATATATTAATTTAACTAACATACAAGTAGTTGTTAAAATAAATACGGCTCTCACCAATGAAGAGCCTTTTGCAATGGCCAATCGTGCTCCTAATGTAGCACCAATGATTTGACCTAGTGCGACAGATAATCCGAATAAGAAATTTACATATCCTAAGGAAATAAAAACTACCAATGATGCTAAATTACTAAAAAAATTTAATACTTTAGCATTACCTGCTGCATGTAAAAAATCAAATCCTATACAAATGAATCCCATAATTAAGAATGTACCTGTACCGGGGCCTATAAATCCATCATACATACCTATTAGAAAAGCAATTGCCATACAAAGATATAGAATTAAACCGTTTGCCTCGTGATACGTACTAGTAGTACCCCAGTGCTTATTAGTTATGACAAACATCATAACTGCTACCAATAAAATAATAAGAATAGGCTTTACATATAATGGAGGAATGGAGATCACTAATAGTGTGCCTATCATAGAGCCTATAAAAGTAAATGGTAATAATCGTTTAATTAAATGATAGTCTACCATCTTATTCCTTAAAAATGCTATAGAGGCTGAAGCAGCTCCAAAAATACTACCTAATTTATTACTACCTAAAGCGACACTGGGAGAAACTCCGGTCAATAACATAGCTGGCACAGAAATCAGTCCACCTCCGCCAACTATGGAGTCTACAAAGCCTGCAAAAATGCCCACTCCAAATAACAGTAAGACTGTCATATATGGTATATCTATCATTCCTAATAATTCCATCAATCATTCCTTCATACTTAATTTTTACTTTATCAACTACTAACTCAATTACATATCTTACACTAGAAAGAGGGCTAATATTATATTTTCATTGATTCGATTGAGTCGCTTCTACTTGTCACATAGTTGGCAATTTCAACGTATGCTTTTCTCCTCTATTCTATCTAATACCAATTGATATCCATCTGCCCCATATAGTAAAGATCTTTTTACACGACTAATTGTAGCAGTACTAGCACCTGTCTGTTCTACAATTTCATCATAACTTTCACCAGCTTGTAGCATATGCGCCACATGCAACCGTTGTGACAAAGATTTTAATTCATTCACAGTACAAATATCTTCAAAAAAAGCATAGCATTCTTCTAACGTAGTAAGACTCAGGATTGCTTTAAATAATTGGTCATTCATAGAATTTTTTAATTTTTCATTTATACTCATGACGATTCTCCTTTACCAAACTAAATTCATTATAGTACAGGTCTAGAAAATAATAAATACTTTCTCATACACTATTATAATAACTTCATCTTATCATTAATTTTCTAGTTTCACTACACGACTATCATTAACATAGTATATGATTAATATATGCGAAAATCAAATTATCGTTTCTTTTAATAAAAAACAACTATTACTAAACCTATGTCTAGTAATAGTTGCTATATAGTACTATCAATTCGTCTAAAAAAAGTTAACCAGTAATATCTTTGATTTAATACTATCTTCTTCTATTAAAAGCCAGTAATAATCGACCCTTTAAATGTTTCTGCTACAAATTGTTTAACTAGTTCTGACTGATAAATAGAAATTAATTTTTTTACTGTTGCATCATCTTTATTTTCTTCACGAACAGCAAATATGTTAGTATATGGTGAATCTTTACTTTCTACCAACACTGCATCTTTTAATGGATTTAATCCTGCATTTAATGCATAGTTAGTATTAACTGCTGCCACATCTACATCATCTAAAGAACGAGGAATTTGTGCTGCTTCTAATTCTTGAATTTTTAAATTTTTAGGATTTTCTACAATATCCACTACTGATGAAGTTGGAGAACCACCATCTTTTAGGGCAATTAAACCAGCTTGTTGCAATAATAATAAAGCCCGACCACCATTAGTAGGATCATTCGGAATAGCTACTGTAGCACCAGATCTAAGGTCTGATAAATTTTTATATGTATGAGAATATAATCCCATTGGTAATAAAATTGTTTTTCCTACATTAACTAAATGTAACCCTTTATCATTTACCATATTATTTAAAAATGGTTCATGTTGATAGGAGTTAATATCGATTTCCTTGTTTTCTAAGGCCAAATTAGGTTGAATGTAATCATTGAATTCAACAACACTTACTTTTAAGCCCTGTTTCTCCGCTTCTTTAGCGACAAAATCCATAATTTGTGCATGTGGTCCAGCAGTAACACCTACAGTAATTTCTTTTTTAACTTCTGTAGATGAAGTGCTAGTACGATCACTACTACAACCACCTAGCACAACTGCAAATGCTAGAATTATCATAAAAATAACTGTTAATTTTCTCATATCTCATACTCTCTTTCTATATATTCTCAATTATATATAAATTATGATATAACTTTCTTCATTCATTGATACTTCATACGACAACGATAAAACGTACATATATCTTGCTATCTATTAGTATCATAAGTAATATCACTCATAATAGTAAGCCGTCCCCATTCAGCTGAATTCTATTTATTTTTTATTCATTTTTTTCGAAAGACCATCGCCAATCATTTGAATAACTTGAACTAAGATAACTAAAATGATAATGGTTGCTAGCATAACATCCCCTTGGAAACGTTGATATCCATATCGTATAGCAATATCACCTAATCCACCGCCGCCAATAGCACCAGCCATAGCAGAATAACTGATTAAATTAACAATTAATACAGTAATATTATCAATAATAGTCGGCAATGCTTCTGGCAATAACACTTTCCATACAATTTGAAGTGGAGATGCTCCCATAGATTGCGCCGCTTCAATGACGCCGAACTGAATATCTTTAATAGATGTTTCAACTAATCTAGCTAAAAAAGGAATTGCTGCTAATGTTAATGGAACACAAGCTGCAGTTGTCCCAATTGATGTACCGGCCACTAAACGTGTAAAAGGAATAATAGCTACCATTAAAATAATAAATGGAATGGAACGAGTTGCATTAATGATAATGCCCAATATTTTATTAATACCTATATTTTCACAAATATGATTTTTTGAAGTAATGACTAGTATAACACCCAAAGGTATGCCTATTAACATGGCAATAACAGTAGAGATAATAGTCATCTGCAAGGTTTCTCCTAAGCCTTGTATCATCAACTTAATTATTTGCTCTGACATATCCCAACACCTCGCTTCCTATTGGTAACTCATCAATATATGCTAATGCACGTTTAGCATCATTAGGATCTCCATTTAGGATTAAAATCAAGCGTCCAAAACTTTTATCTTGAATATAATCAACGCCACCAAATAAAATACTTACATCCAAGTCAAATTTTCTCACCAATGATGCCACTAACGGTTCATCCACTTGATCTCCTGTAAACTTTAATTTTACTAATGGTGCTGTCCCATCCTGCCATGTATCGTGTAGATCTAAATGAGCTAATGCTTCTGGTGGTAAATTATCATTTACCGCAGAACCAATAAATTCTTGTGTAGTGCGCTCTTGAGGATTAGTGAATACATCAATACTAGAACCTTCTTCTAAAATGGTGCCCCCTTCAATGACTGCTACTCTATCACATATTTCACGAATTACTTGCATTTCATGCGTAATTAATACAATAGTAAGTTTTAATTTCTCATTAATATCTTTTAATAATTTCAAAATTGATTGTGTTGTTTGCGGATCAAGCGCAGATGTTGCTTCGTCACACAGTAACACTTTAGGTCCACTAGCCAATGCTCTTGCAATACCTACACGTTGTTTTTGTCCGCCAGACAATTGGGATGGATAATTATCCAACCGATCACTCAATTTAACAATATCAAGAATCGGAAGAATTCTTTCACGGATTTCACTTTTACTAAGCCCTTGTAATTCTAAAGGGAACGCTACATTATCATACACTGTACACGACGATAATAAGTTAAAATGTTGAAAAATCATCCCAATATGTTTCCGCTGTTCACGTAGATCCTTTTCACTTAATTTTGTTAAATCTACGCCATCAACAATAACTGATCCTGATGTTGGTGTTTCCAACATATTGATGCAGCGAATCAATGTAGATTTTCCTGCACCTGATTGTCCAATAACGCCATAAATTTCACCTTCTTTAACAGAAAGGTTAATATCTTTAAGTGCTTCTACTCTAACTGCACCATCATAGATTTTACTAATATGTTGCAATTCAATCATATCTACACCCTCCTTCATAACTAAAAAAACTCTTCAAATGAAGAGTAATTAATCTTCATCTCTCGGATATTCCGTGGAATTGGCACCGTTCTATGCTAGATGGTTGCCGCGACTTCATAGGGCCAGTCCCTCTGTCAGCTCTTGATGATATCTTTATATAATTCTATCAATGTGTAAATAATAGCATTCTTATAAGCGACATGTCAATTTAATTCAGCATTCATGCCATTGTTAGTTTGTATGGTTAGATATAGTCTATACCTATATCGTTATCTATCTCTCATATCTAGGAATTGATATAGGGAGACCAGTAGCGAGCTTATACATAATTAAATGCCATAGTCATATACTACTCCAAGCCTATAATAGGAAGAGTTATATAGCTATGGCATTATACATATCTATATTTATATATGAAGACGCCGCTCTATACATGTGGCTAATACAACTGCAATCATACCTGTCACCATCTGAGGCCAACTCATAGGGAATAAGATAAGTGGCCGCATCGCATCAGGAATGTGAAATAAAGAAAGTATTAAGCATGTGCCTAAATACAAAACAATCATCTTTACTAATGCTGCTACGATAGCAGTAACTAAGACTGGCATATATCTCATATAGTAAACAGTCACACAAAATAATACGCTACCCAGGGCTACTACAGGTAGTAAAGGGATTAACTTTAGCATACCTTGTAAAAATGCTACTACAGGTGCTACTACAGCAATCGCAATGCCTGCCCACAAGCCATACTTCCATGTAGCAAGTATCATACACGTCCCCACTAATGAACCAATAATAAACATACTCGTCATCATTGGTAACGGCACCCACAATCGTAAGCTTTGACTTAAAAGAGTTATTGCCAGTAGTAATGACGTTCCTGTTAAATCACGAATTTTCATAGTCTTATGGCAATCCTTCCAACATAACTTTTTCTAAACTTTCACGTAAACGCATAGTAACAGGACCTGGTTTTCCATCCCCTACTTGCATACGATCAAGCTTGACAATAGGAATAACGCCACCAATTGTATCCGTAAAGAATAGTTCATCAGCTTGTTCTATAAATTCACGATCGCATTCTTTCTCGATTAGAGTCACCCCACAACTAGGTGCAACACGTGTGGCAATCATTTGTCGCGTAATTCCTTTTAAAATAAGATCATTCGCTGGATATGTGTATAAAATACCATCTTTTACAGCGAATACATTAGAACAAGCACCTTCTGTACAAATATTATCACGGAACAGAATAGCCGAATAGGCCGATTTTTTTTCTGCCTTCGTTTGTGCTAAAATATTAGGCACTAAATTCAAGGACTTAATTGAACAATGTAGCCATCGTTCATCTGGCAATGTAATTGCTTTCACGCCTTTGCCATATGCGGCAATAGTATCTAAATCGAGTGGTCGAATATACATCAACATCTGTGGTTCTAGCTTGGATCTGTCATAGGCATGATGACGAGGTGCAACACCACGAGTAATTTGCAGATAAATATATCCTTCCGTAATATCGCTTTGTTCAATCATTATTTCATGTAATTCTGTTAAATCATCAGGTGTCATTCTAACGGGAATATCCATTTCTCTCATAGAACGATATAACCGGTCTTGATGGTATGATAGAGCAAAACATCTACCATTTACAACACGACAAACTTCATAAACACCATCGCCAAAGCAATATCCTCTATCATCTACACTAACAACTTTCGCACCTGGCTCAATAAATTCGCCATTAAAATAAGTTAACTCTTTCATTACTACACCTCTTTCATGAAATTTTATACTTTCATTATACCACAACATAATTCAAAACTATGGTGTATAACAGCATATGTTGACATTAATTTCCTAATACATATTTTCTCACAGGGTTTGGTAGCACTTGTAATGCTAATGTTGTGATATATGACATACTAACAGCACACATATAAATGGCTAAAACATGTATTACAGTGTATTGTAATTGTAGGTATACCATCATATTGGACAGTATCAATAACATAAATGGGTGAACTAAGTAAATACCATAAGAGCATTTACCAATTTGCTCCCAAAATATTCGCGACCCATCGTTCATAGGAGATGCATAAAATAAAAATAAAAAGAAGATTGTCCCTACGCCAGTATATACTACCCCCATAGGGCTTAATTGATGAACCGTATATACGCTTTCTAAAAGTGTGTACTTCCATACGTACATCACATAATAATAGGCTCCCAGCATACATGTGACTGATACAATAAATCCTATGGCTAGGAGTATTCGATATCGCCAAAGAATCTCCATAATTTGTTCATATCGTTCTGCCATCATAGCACCTAATAAGAATATCCATACATAAAAAATTACACAATAATTTAACCGCATATCAAATGCATATTGAATATATGGATTGGCAAAAGATAATACTCTGCCTGCTACATAAGATGACCAATAATCAATACCAATTTGGATAAGTAACAATACAGTAAGCCATAGTACTGGATGTGGCTCGATCAATCGTACAAGCCACCGCCAAAGAGGCATTAAAAGATAAAACCATAATAAAATAACCATAAAATATAAATGATAATACCCGGTGCCAAAAATTAGTGATTTTATCAATACAATAGGATGAAAGATTGAAAAGTCCTGTAACGTAATTGCTGTATGAATCATATATAATAAGGACCAAATTATATAGGGCCATAAGACGACTTGTATTCTACGCTTTAAAAATTCTTTATACGAAAATGAATCATAAATTGATGTATGATAAAATAGCCCAAAGGCAGACAAAAAGAAGAATGCTGGTACAGAAAAGCGCGATAAAATTTCTAACAAACCAATCAATTGTACATTTGCTAGAGGATTTGTTAATGCCATAGAACCTACATGGATAGCGATAACGCCTAACATACACAAGCCTCTCATATAGGTAATCTCTGGTAAAAACGGTTTACGCAATATACCCACCTCCTACCAATGTATAAAATAGTATTAGTTAGTGCTTGCTTCTGTTTCTATTGTGGATGTAACATGTCCTAATCCATTTTCATCAACGCTTGATGCACCATTAGTAGCCACTGCGGCTTCAGATTGCTTTCGTATATCTCTTTGTAAAGGTGCTATTGGTTCATCATATACAGAAATTTCTGTTTCAAACAATCGTCCCCACGGGAATCTAGCAGATACTGTACGTGGATCGAGGGATAAATATTTTTCAGCAAAATCTTGAATCCGTTCATTCATATAATCTTCTAATTTACTATTCAACTCACCTGTATATCGCACATTATCCAAACGAATTGTATCTTGCATACGATACACATCCTTACGGATATTAGCTTGATATGCCCAATTATCTAAATACTGTTGTGTCAACATTTTATTATGATTGTGAACGGGCATAGCTGTTGCCAAAATACTTTGAGCAACAGCATATCCTATCGAATTACTAGCCGTATTCCATCCATTATAAGATCCTACTCGATATAATAAATCTCGCTGATACAACCCAAACACTAGCGTATTATCAGAACCATTAGAATATGCAATATCAATAACATTCGTCTGAACTCCATTATGAATAGCTGTTTCGATGTGATCTAAAAAGGAATTCGTGCTTTTAGAGATCATAGGGAAATTTTCAAATGCCTCTGACTCACCAGTACTTTTAGTTAGTGGCGTATTAACTGCTAATAATACATCTGGTTTACCAGTAGTAATCATCGTACCACCAACAGCAGTTATGTGTTCTGCAATAGTTTTAGCTACACTCTGATCTTCGTAGTGTGGTATTGTATCTCCAGCGCCACCCAATGGATAGGTAACTTCAAATGTTGGATGTAATTGTAGTTTATCAACTCTGGCCCTTGCTATGAGTAATAATCCAAGTTGATCTGCTCCTGGAAAGCTACCATATTCACTACTTGAAATATTCTTACTGTATGCCGCTAAATATCTACCTTCTAATGCTGATTGTGATAATGAACTTGTATCATCATGACCTAGTGCAAAATAGGTAAATGTATGGTTGCGCGTTAAATCAATAAGTAATTTATTGACTTTCATATTCTCTGCACGACGATTAAACCAATCCTGCAAATACTCTATAGGCACATAGGTTTGCAAATTCATAAGTTCTGCCATTTCATCATCACTTAATCGGCTATCATCCATTTTATCTTGTAGTGCAGCAATCCTAAAAATTGCAGGTCCATAATCACCATAATAAGCTGGTTCAACTCCACCTCCACTAGCTCGTGGCGATCGCATTACCGTTCCAAAACCATAAAAAGGTATTTTCGGATATTCCTTTTTTAAAGATTCAATTCTATTAACTCGGTTTGTTAATGTAAATAAAGGTAAGTTATGCTTCCGTGAATCTACTAATCCTCCATAAATCAACGTGTCCGTACTCAATACCATAACATCTGCACGATGAGCATTCTCTTCCACCCAATCCCATATTTTATCTGCTTGTCCTTTATAATTTTTACCAGAAATCAAATACATTGGTGGTGTTATTACATCATATCCAGCTCCCTCTGCCGTTTCTACAGTATATTTTAGGCTGACTGGTCTATCGTCTTGAGGTACATATAAAATAGTTTCTGCCTCAACTTTTGTGGCATGGCCCCATACCAACGATACAACAGTTACCATAATTGCTAGATATACTTTTTTATTCATAATCACAGCTCCTCATAAATACATTGAATGATTTTATCGGTTCATAAGTACTATATATTTTTTTATTATATCATTTTTTAAAACTCATAGCATATACGCTTCTTTTAGGAAACTTTTGGTAATTCCCAGTGAAAATAAACGGCTAGCATTCGTATAATAAATACAACCATAAAGGAAATATAGGCTTTCATGATTCCCATATCATAAATAGACATCACATAATATATGATACCTCCAATGATAGAAGGCAACGCATATACTTCTTCTTTTAAGACTGATGGGATACGCTTAGCTAATACATCACGAATGATACCACCTCCCACAGCCGTAACAACTCCTAAAATAACAATAAGAGTAGCCATATGAGGAAACAAAATATATCCTACAGATGCACCAGTAACTGTAAAAGAAGCGAGTCCTAATGCATCAGCTATTAAATACAGAATACGACTCCACTTCCCCATTAAAGGTGCTGTTAACATTTTTCTATAATCTCTTCTATACATTAGAAATATAATAAGAGTTACCACAATAGTGATGCCCACATATAATCCTGATGTCAATGAATTAGGCGGAATTCGTCCCACCAATATATCCCGAATAATACCGCCACCGATAGCTGTTGCTAATGCAAGAACGGTCATGCCAAAAATATCCATTCTTCTAGCAACACCTACTAACGCACCAGAAATAGCAAACGCAATAGTGCCAATAATTTCAAATACATACCATAAATATTCCATCATTGCATATATGATAATGCATTACTCATTATCATAGTCTCCTTTCATTTATAAACAACTACGCATGATTAGCTATGAGATTAGAGTACACTCTATCCATCGTATAACGTTAATTTAAAAAATATGATCCAACAGTTATACTACCTATATGTCATATACACCGATAGGAAGAATACATTCTACTATGAATCTATCATACATCCTCTATATATCAATTATTATTTCACATCTATTTTTTATACATGTCAACCATAGATACGTATATGTACCGAAAGAAATCTCCTGATACTTATTGTACACTATATCGTAAATATATTAATATAGTAAATATATGTTACAATGATTATACTATAAGCATATACATAGAAAGGAATCATATGAGTGAAGATGAAATTTATATGCAATTAGCCCTAGAAAAGGCTCATCAAGCTTATGCACTAGATGAAGTACCAATTGGTGCCGTCATTATCTATAACGGTCAAGTGATTTCTGCTCAGCATAATCGTCGTGAACTAGACCATGATGCGACAGCCCATGCTGAAATATTAGCAATTCAAGAGGCCTGTAGAAAATTAAATAGATGGAGGTTGACCGGTTGTAGCCTATATGTTACCATAGAACCGTGCCCTATGTGTGCTGGTGCTATCGTAAACAGCCGTATTTCACGAGTTATCTATGGCAGTAGTGACTACAAGGGCGGTGCAGTCGAGTCTTTATTTAATATACTCACTCATCCTGGCTTAAACCACGAACCAGAAATAGTAAGTGGCATTTTAGCTGATGAGTGTAGTCAAATCATGAAACGTTTTTTTAAAGAACGACGCAAATCGCGGAGGAGTACCCAAGTGGCTGAAGGGTCCGCACTCGAAATGCGGTAGGTCGGGTAACCGGCGCGGAGGTTCAAATCCTCTCTCCTCTGCCAATAACTTTCAATAACAACATCTTTAATATATAGTGTTATCCACTTATCTTCTGTGAACTGTTTACTATATTCAGACGTATAGTAAGCAGTTTTCTTTTTAGTAATCGCATATACTTTATATTCATGAAAAGAAATCAGAGTATATATGTTATGTAGAATAAATCCGTGTAAGAAACTATCCTATGTATACAGGCATCAATGATGCTTCATATCAATACACTCAAATAAATAATTATATATTCCCTACTATAGGCATCTATAATATAACTATATCAGGTAAAGATATAGACAGTACTCTTTATTGTATACATAATTCTATAGTTTACACTGCTAAAATTTACATTCTATATTACTATATCTGTTTCCATACAAATAAAAGACATAGTGAACTATCAATAATCCACTATATCTTTTTACATTACATACTAGTATGTTATATCACGCTATGATATATTCCTACTAAACATATACCTAATCAATCTTAAATTTCCGCAATTACCTCTACTTCAGCTAGCATACCTGCTGGAATATCTTTAACAGCAAAACAGCTACGTGCTGGTTTACTTATAAAATAGTTACTATATATGTCATTAAATTCTCCAAAATCTTCTATATTCGCCAATAAGCATGTTGTTTTAATCACTTTAGAATAATCAGAACCTGCTTCATGTAATATAGCCTCAATATTTTTACATATCTGTTCTACCTGTGCTCTTATTCCTTCTTGAGGCCTATTAGTACTAGGATCAATACCGATCTGACCAGATATATATATTAAATTACCACTAATTTTAGCTTGAGAATAAGGTCCTAATGCCTTTGGTGCTTGATTTGTATGAATTGTTTTCATTACTCATTCCTCCATATACTACTACAACGCTTTATTAATCCCCATTCCTATGAATATTCAATTCACTATCTAGGTAGATTAATCATTATAATAGTACTATAATACTTTAAAAGTTGCTATATTACTTCTACATTTTCTATATAATCTTCATAATATCTTCTTTCTTTTACTCACCATCTATTATATTTCTAAAATCACTGTGTCATTATATCTATAATCGATACAATATACTGAAAAATATATATCTTTCTAGACTAGATACACATAAGTAAAATGTTCTCTACCTATGAATTATCAATTTTTATATCAAGTAACAATCACACACTTCTATGTAAATACATTAGCATATATAATTGGTATCATCCATATCTATCAAAAATCTAAATAAAGAGTATCTAATACTATACATGCTTTTCTTCAATACTACTTGCTATAATTACTATATTACTACTATAAATAAACAAGAATTTTCCGGAGCCCATTATGATTTATCACTATCAATATAAAACGCCTATATTTACTACGATAAATTTATATGCCACTGAAACAAATCTTGTAGGTCTTACTTTACCTACACAAACATATCTAACGAATGATTCCATTTGTACGATACATAAAGTGCATGAAAACACAGCTTTACTAGAAACTTGTAACTGGCTATCTATATATCTACAAAGTAGAGCACCCTCATTTCTACCACCTATTGCACCTATAGGCAATAGTTTTCAAAAGACCGTTTGGCAAGAATTATTAACGATTCCTTATGGAACGACAACTACTTATGGCACAGTGGCAAAAAAAGTAGCCATATTACTAAAAAAATCACGTATGTCACCACAAGCTATTGGCCGCGCTGTAGGACATAACCCCATACCCATTATTATTCCTTGTCACCGTGTCATCGGTTGTCAAGGACGTCTTGTTGGATATAACGGTGGAGTTGATGCTAAACTAACCTTATTACACTTAGAAGGCATTACTCTATGAATTACATTTTCTATATATTATTATTTCACTACTAATGACACGCATAGTATTAGTAGTATAATAGTAGTTATATCGATATAAAGTGTACCATTACAAGTATTAACTTGATACTTTCTAATCTTTATACACACCAAGGAGTTATAATGTTTCTATCACGATGTATTCTTTTATTAACGGCCTTTATATGGGGGTCTACATTTATTGCTCAACGAATGATTGCTGACAGTATTAGCCCGTTAGGCTACAATGGTATTCGTTTCTTACTAGGCGCTATTACAATTCTACCTCTAATCTACAAATTCAAGAGCAAACCGCCACAACATAAGCCCAGTTGTTCTCTACTACTAGCCGGTAGTCTTTGCGGCTTTATGTTATTCGCTGGTGCTACCTTACAACAATATGCACTTGCTTTTACCACTGCCGGAAAAGCTGCCTTTTTAACCTCTTTATATATTGTATTAGTACCAATTGCAGGCCTTCTATTCGGACAACGATTAAAGTTAACTAGCCTATGTGGTGTTATGGTAGCCCTTATTGGCGCTACTCTATTAACTTGGCAAGGTGATACGTATATAGCTATTGGTGATATAGAATTGTTAATTAGCACATTATTTTGGGTCGCACATATTCTATTGCTTAATAAATTTACACAAGAGTTTAAACCATTTCCTTTAGCATTTGTACAATTCATGAGTTGTGGTCTTTTTTCTCTTCTCCTAGGAGAACTGATAAATCCTCTTACTTATGAACAAATTCTAAATGCTTGTATCCCCATCTTATGGGGTGGTGTATTATCTGTAGGTATTGGATTTACAGGCCAGTTACTTGGGCAACAACAAGTGCCGCCTACAGAAGCCTCACTTATTATGAGTGGAGAAATGGTATTTGCCACCATATTAGGATATTTATACTTACATGAAAGTCTATCGATGCAAGAATTGTATGGTGTCATACTATTAAGTATCGGTATTATACTGGCCCAACTTCCTTCACCTTATTCAATTTCACCATTAGTACATAAAAAATTAACTCATACAGTAACAAACAAGCAATACTAATAAAATGCATTATATCTATAATGCAACAGTTACATAATACATTCAATTTTACTACACTACTATAAGGAGAATACTATGACGTTCACTCATCTTATCGCTTTATTTCGCCCACGCACATTAATAGCTGCTTTTGCGCCTTTATTATTAGGTGCTACATTTAGCTATTATACATTTCTTCCAATTCAGCCCCTCTCTCTGTCTATTGGTCAAACATTTTTAATCTTACTTGTTGTCCTATTGGCGCAAATTGTGGCGAATATGTGGAATGAATATTGTGACTTTAAATCTGGCTTAGATTATGGACAAACGATTGGTAATGCAGGTTCAATTGTAAGTGGTTCTATCAATCCACGAACTATTTTGAATTATATAAAAGTATTTAGTGGCATAGCCTTTCTCATTGGTCTATACTTAGCCATGACTATTACCTTTTGGTACATACCTGCAGGTATTTTTTGTATCCTTATTAGTTTTTGTTATTCTGGTGGCCCATTTCCTATTTCACGCACGCCTTTTGGTGAAATCGCCTCTGGTTTAGCCATGGGATTTGCTATCGTTATGATTACTGCTTATGCTTGGGTACATGAACTATCTCTAGCTCTATTAATTCCAGCTATTCCATCAACCGCTCTAGTCGCTATGATTATGTTAACTAATAATATTCGAGATATCAATAATGATCAATCTCATGGAAGACGAACATTGCCCATTATCTTAGGACGCCAACGGGCTATTAATTTAATGGAAATAATATTTTTCTTTGTATGCTTTTGGATAATTGCTTGGGTATATATACATATGCTACCGATTTTATCATTAATCACCTTATTATCAATCATTCCTGCTCTAAAATCCATACATATTTTAAATACCTATAGTGATACGGCAAATTTAGATAAAGCCATGTCATTTACTGTTAAGGCAACAATGCTCTATCATCTTTTATTATCTCTATCCCTAATAATTAGTGAACTAGTTTAATATAATAAATAGCTATCTATAGATACAATCTATAGATAGCTATTTATTTACCATATAATCTAGTAAGAAATAACTATTTACACTAGTTGATACGATTTAGTATACTTGTAAGTAATTAATTTACTATTCTCAATATATTAGTTAGGAGTAATATTATGAACAAATTTTTAGCATTAACGGCTACTATTATTCTAGGTAGTACTTTACTATTTAGTGGATGTGGTAGCTCTACAACATCATCAAACAACACTGGAAAAACAACGATCACTATTGGCGCTTCACCAGTACCACATGCAGAAATTCTAAATGAAGCAAAAGCCGAATTAGAAAAAGAAGGCATTGAATTAAAAATTGTAGAATTTACAGATTATGTAAAGCCTAATCTTGCATTGAATGATAAAGAAATTGATGCAAACTTCTTTCAACATCAACCATACCTAGATAAATTTAATGCTGACAGAGGACTAGAATTAATTAGTGCCGGCACCGTTCATATTGAACCAATGGCTATTTATTCACATTCACTAAAAGATATTGCTGCAATACAAGATGGTGCTAAAGTTGCTATTCCTAATGACCCTACAAATGGTGGACGTGCACTATTGCTACTTGCAAAAGCCGGCTTAATTGAGTTAAATGATAATAATAATATTCATGCTACTGTAGCTGATGTAAAGTCAAACCCTCATCATCTTCAAATCATTGAACTAGAAGCACCTCAATTACCTCGTTCTCTTGATGATGTAGCTATTGCAGTTATTAATACCAATTATGCGTTAGAAGCTAATCTAAATCCTTTAAAAGATGCATTATTAACTGAATCTAAAGATTCACCATATGCCAATATTATAGCTATTCGCAAAGATGAAGAAAACCGTCCTGAAATCAAAAAATTAATGAAAGCATTACAATCTGCGGAAATGAAAAAATTTATAGAAGATAAATATAAAGGTAGTATTCTTCCTGCTTTCTAATCGACAAATATCGGTAAAAAGCATTTCTTTTCATACTAGATTGTTCACAGTAATTATACTAACTCCTGTCAATCTATTACTATACAACAATATTAGAAAATTTCATAAAAAAGGAGAAAGATTTGTAACAACTGTTACTACAATCTTTCTCCTTTTTAATTATATACTATATCTCTTGAAAATATAATAAATTCACTTTATAGTACTACCCTATACTCTGTATCTAATGTATCCTTAAGTAACGATACAGCGCGACTACTTCCTATGCGAGAGCAACCAGCTTCTAAATAGGCAATCATATCTTCGATATCAGTTATGCCTCCAGCAGCTTTTATTTTAACTTTAGGCGCAATATATTGTTTTAATGTTCTAACATCCGCTAAAGTAGCTCCTGCCACACCAAATCCAGTTGATGTTTTAATATAATCAGCACCACCATCACTAACAGCTTTTGCCATTTCTACTTTTTCTGTTTCTGTTAAATAACAAGTTTCTATGATTACTTTTAAAACATGCTTATCACATATAGATTTTATGGATCTAATTTCATCAACAATTGATAAAAAATCATAATTTTTAACTGCACCTAAGTTAATCATCATATCAATCTCTTTAGCTCCATCATGTAAAGCTTGTTCCGTTTCCGCCATTTTAATAGCAGTTGTATTATAGCCTGCCGGAAATCCAACAACTGTACCAATAACTAATGACTTGTCATAAGCTTCACTAACTCGTTTAACATACGCGGGAGGGATACATACAGAGGCTGTATTATAAGCAATGGCTTCCTCGCATACAGTTTGAATTTCCTGCCATGAAGCATCCACTTTCAACATAGTATGGTCTACATAACTTAATATCTCACGCCCTAACATAATAACCCTCCTTACCATCTGTTAAAAAAATGACATTTGCTCTGGTTTGTTTTGAGCCTTAGCTAACTCAGATTGCTTATTTTGATACTGCTCATCAATAAATGGTTCTGCTTCTATACCTATTGATCGAAGTAGAGCATCCATAGAATTAACACCTCGCAAACGAGCTGCCTCTATAGCTATTTTAGCACATGTTTCAGCATCGTCTAATGCATAGTGATGTTTAAATTCTACCCCCAATAATGCTCCCATTGTATTAAGCTTATGGTTAATCAAATCTGGCCAAACTTTTCTAGATATTTTAACAGTACATGCATAGGCTAATTCAGGCCAATCAATATTATAATGGTCTAATGTAGCTCTCAATACGCCTATATCAAATTTTGCATTATGCGCTATGACAATTTTCCCTTTTAAGTGATTATTATATATGGAAGACCATAATTTATCAAAGGTTGGTTTATCTAATACCTCTTGTGGTTGTATGCCATGAATGGCGATACACTCTTCGTCAAAATTCATATATGGAGGTTTTATCAAACTATATCCTTTTTTCGTAATTTTCCCATCTTCAACAGTAACTGCAGCCAAAGAACAGGCACTATTTTTAAACTTATTAGCTGTTTCAAAATCTATAGCTACAAAATCTAACATATATACTCCTTTCTCTCTTTATATATCATTATATATAACATATAATGGTCATCATTCACATATATTACGTGATACTACTATAAATAAGAATATTCCTATTTTGATGCATAAATGCACCATAAAACTATGGTATCAACAATTTACATCCAAAAGATATATATTCTTATTAAATTATACACTATATCAATTAATTATTGTAGGAATAATAAAATACCACTGTAAATATATTGACAAATATCTTATCTTTATGTAAACTTATGAAAGTTTAAATAGTTTCTGAAAGAGGAGGTTTCATTATGGCTGATAATCGACTAATTGTCGCACTAGATGTATCATCATTGAGTGAGATGAAACAAATAGTGGAATCATTAGGTAATTCCGTTAGCTATTATAAGGTTGGCATGGAGTTATTTTATTCAGCAGGCGAAGAGACAATACACTACTTGCAAGGGCAAAAAAAATCTATATTTCTAGATTTAAAATTGCATGATATTCCTAATACTGTAGCACATGGTGTATCCGCTTTAACTCGATTAGGTGTTAATCTTATGACTATACATGGTCAAGGTGGGTTTCTTATGATGCAAGCCGCTGTAAAAGCTGCCAAAGAAAGTGCCGAAAAGTTAGGTATCCCCACGCCAAAACTATTAGCTATTACGGTATTAACTAGCTTTGACGATGCATCATGGCAAGATGTAGGTGGGCAGTTACCAATTTCTAACCAAGTAATTCGTATTGCCAAATTAGCTAAAAAAGCAGGTATGGATGGAGTAGTCGCCTCTCCTTTAGAAGCGAAGTTAATCCGTGACACTTGTGGCGATGATTTTCTGATTGTTACTCCTGGTATCCGTCCCTCTTTCGCCATTACCAATGATCAAAAACGAATTGCTACACCGGCTAATGCATTAGACAATGGTGCCTCTAAATTAGTAATAGGTAGGCCTATTACACAATCCACAAAACCACTAGAAGCTGTTCGCTTAATTGTAAAAGAAATGGAAGGCATAAACCAATGATGACAGAAAAAGAAGTAAAACAATTATTAATTGATACAAAAGCAATCTTAGAAGGTCATTTTTTATTAACTTCTGGATTACACAGTCCTCTATATGTAGAAAAATTTAATGTATTACAACACCCACAGTATACAGAAAAACTTTGTCGCGAATTAGCAGAATATTTTCAAAACGAAAAAGTAGAGCTCGTGATAGGTCCGATGACTGGTGGTATCTTACTAGCTCATGAAGTAGGAAAAGCGCTTGGCACACGTGCTATTTTTACAGAACGTGAAAAAGGTGTTATGACACTACGTCGTGGTTTTAAAATCGAACCTGGTACTCGTGTACTTATTGTAGAAGATATTGTAACCACCGGTGGCTCTGTAAAAGAAGTAGTCGATGTGGTCAATCAATCACAAGGTGAAATTGTAGGTGTTGGTTTACTAGTAAATCGTAGTGGAGGAAAAGCAGAGTTTGGTGTGCCTAAAGAAAAAGTACACGCCCTACTTAATTTAACAGTACCTACGTATACACCTGATGCATGTCCTCTTTGCGCCGAAAAAATTCCAATGACAGAACGTGGAAGTCGCCATAATAAATAAAATATTCCCCTATTTCTTATAGAATAGAATATCTATCTTATAAAGCCATCTAGCTGTTAATAAACATATCCAACGAGAGCTAGGTGGTTTTTACTATACAAATGCATACTTTATGATACATTATATTACAGTAAAATCACACATAAAAACAATTATATATAAAAGAAAAAGCAAGTCTACCGAATGAGTCCCGCAATGGTAACTATTAGAATAGACTTGCTTTTTTACTATTAATAATTATAAATACTTATCGATTTACACTATAATTATTTTTTTCCTAAAGATTTTTGGAATACTTGTGTAGCATTTTGTTCAAAGAAGTTTAACGCTACTTCTGGGAATAATGCATAGGATAATACATCTTCTTCAGAGAAATCAACAAAACCTTTTTCACTTAATTCTGCACGATATTTATCCATTTCATTTGGAATATCTGCAGGGCTATAAGGTACAATTTTTTCATCGCCCAAGATTTTTTTCTGAATTTCTTCAGAAATAGCTGCTGGTAAATGTCCATATTTACCGCGTACTAAATCTTTTACTTCATTAGGAGTTGCAGTATAACGATCCATACCATTAGCTGCAAAGTTTACGTTCATCATAGCCATAGTACCAACAATTTGACTAGTTGGAGTTACCAATGGAGGATATCCTAAATCAGCACGAACACGAGGCATTTCATCCATAACATCGAAGAATTTATCAGCCATACCCATTTCTTTTAATTGATTTTGAGTATTGGATAACATACCACCAGGAATTTGATAACGACGAACTTCTGGTAATACTTCATGAGCAGCTTTAATACCAAATTCATCTTCAATTTCTTTACGCACATTACGGAAATGTTCTACCAATGGACGTAATTTATCTAAATCTAAACCTGTATCGTATTCAGTACCTTTAAACATTTCAACAATACTTTCTGTAGCTGGTTGAGATGTTGCATGTCCAAATGGGCTTAATGCAGTATCAATAATATCAACACCAGCTTCAACAGCTTTTAGATAAGTAGCACTAGCTAATCCGCAAGTGAAATGACTGTGTAAGTCAATAGGAGTTTTATCACCAAGCACTTTTTTCAAATCTTGAGTTAACGAGTAAGCATCGTAAGGAGCTAATAATCCAGACATATCTTTAATGCAAAGAGAGTCAATACCCATTTCTTTTAATGTTTTTGCTACATCAACGAACATTTCATTCGTATGAACTGGAGAAATAGTATATACCATTGTGCCTTGTACATGAACACCATATTTATTACAAGCTTCAATAGCTGCTTTCATATTTTCTGGGTCATTTAATGCGTCAAATACACGAATGCGGTCAATACCATTTTCTTTTGCTTTTTTAACAAATGCATCTACCACATCGCCTGCATAATGTTTATAGCCCAATAAATTTTGACCACGAAGCAACATTTGTAATGGTGTATTTTTAACGTGTGCTTTTAAGGTACGAAGACGTTCCCATGGATCTTCATTCAAGAAACGTAAGCAACTGTCAAAGGTAGCACCGCCCCAGCATTCAAGAGCATCATAACCAACTTCGTCCAATTGTTCTAATACTGGTAACATTTGACCAATACGCATACGAGTCGCTAAAATGGATTGATGACCATCACGAAGAACGGTTTCCATAATTCTTACTTTTTTCTTACTCATAATTCTTCTCCTCCACTGATAAAGTGCAATTAAAATATCCTCTAAACTATTTCAATATATCTATGCACTTTAGATTTGTATCGATAGTTAACCTTTTGTTAACCTTTCATAAATGTGACCTCATGAAAGATTTCTCTTCTCGATATACATATATTACACTACTTATAAAATTCTTTGTCAACATGTTTTCTATGCGAATTAATCATGATAGTGTGTTTTTTATCGTTCTACTATCAACTCTATCCATTTAATGCCTACAAAATATAGTGATATCTCAATTTTATTAACTATCTCTTTTAGTCATAACATTTCTCTTGATTTATACTATACCGAAATATATCAATCTAATACATTCAAAATTATGGTATAAATATTATATAGCACTTAACTTTGTATATAAAAAGCATTAATGATAAAATTAATCTTTTATCATTAATGCTTTTTTATTTATTTAACCTTTTTAGGTGCTGTTTCCAATAGGATATGTTTTCCATTTCGCTTCACTTGGATAGAAAAATCCCCTTCACCCTCACGAAAGTACTCCATTTTAATATCTAATAACATTTTACCAATTTGTGTTTTTACCTTATCTGTTAAAAATTCTTGATAAAAAGACTCTTGCGTCTGTACTAGTGATTGGTGAAATTTAGGTTTATTTCTGATTGCGTCTTTTTCCAACATAATTGTTTCAAAATTATCTTCTTCTACAATATTTTTTAACATATCTGTATCAGATAAACCTTTTTGTATTTTAAATTTACCCATATTACTCACTCCTAAACATTTTCAATCTGAGTATATAGCTTCTATATATTTATTTTTTCTTTTTTTCTGTTGTATCAGTATCATCTGTTGCTTTAACTGTGTTATCGCTACCATTTTCCATGATTTTTTTCACTTCCGACATGGTCACTTCCGATAAAGTAACTGGTGTTTTATAGCTAAATACAGTCGTAAAGCCAACACCTAATTTTCCTTCGCTAACGGAAATCGCATTGTCATCCTTATCAACTTTAGCAATATAAATATGTTTAGCTTTATCAACACCTATCAAACGGTATCGTCCATTTGGATTAATAACTCGCCATCCACCTTCAACACCATCAAACATAAATACATCGCCTGTGCGAACATTATCGTAGAAGAAATTATCTTTATCGTAAAATACAGCTATACGCCCTATATTAGAAGCTTGCATATAAACACGACGTGTATCATAATTGGCATCTGTACGATAAATTCTGTACACATTGTCGCTTATCTTCAATTTCATATACACAACATTAGTTGCTGTTGAATAGGCTACATCGACAATTTTACTACTTCTAGGGGCATCTTCAATTTCTGTATCCACCTCATGTTCTGGATTCGATGGATCAAGTCTAGCTAATACAACTTCATCTTTTTCTCCACCATATAACCCCATAATAGCTAATGCTCTATCTGGCATCCATTCAAAATAACTAATAGAACGTCCCTTTAGATCGACGTCAATTGGAGTATCCTCACCGGATTTGTAAATTTTGAGCGATTCCTCTGTGACAACTGCCATATATTGATGATCATGAGATACATATTTATGGCCACTTTTTATATCAGGAAAATCGCCTTGTTCTAAATCTTCATCAGTACTGCTAACACTAAATTCGGTTGTTGGTGCGAAAACAACTTGATCTAAATAGTAATATAAGCCACCTTGTAGAAGTATACCCACTACAAAACAACTTAACACTTTATTAAATGGTTTCATAGTACCTCCTATTTTACAATAAATGCTGTGGGAATCATACGCTCACCTAGTAAATCAGCTGGTTTGTTTACTACTTTCCCATTATAATACAAAGTCGTACTCGAACCACCATCTAAATTAGCTGCAATATAACAGCCTTTTTCGTATAAAATATCCTGCACATCTCGCAAGGTAGCGCCAATAGAATATCCTGGTTGGCGACCATCAATAACTAAAAATAAAACCGTACCATCTTTCTTCTGACCAATAGCTGTTCTAGGCCCAACGCCCCAACCACCATCACCATCTGTAATCATCTTCTTACCATTTACAATCAATGGGGGGCCAAAAGTAATACCTTCTTTCGCCTTCATATCAGCTAATTCTGTTTTATTATAATTACCGGCAATTAAATTACCCGATTTAGAAAATCCTACAAAATCTACGGGCTCATCAGGTCCCACATCTTTACCAATAATATAATTCCCATCGTTTAAAATGAATCCATACGGTAATCGTCCTGTTCCAGTCCCATTAGGATCATGAAAGCCACCGCCATTAATAGCTGCTACAGCCCCATTCATCTTAGCAATGTTACTCGTTGTATCTCCTTTTTCCTCTATATTAGCTGCAGTAGCTACTTGAACTCTCTTTGGATTAGGTATTTCTAAAATATAGCCTACAAATCGATTAGAGTCTATTTTTTGTAAATTTAATGTATTATCTTCTTTCACATCAAACTTAAATAAATCTTGATTTTTAACAGTACCTACAGTACCTAAGATTTTTTGCAACTGACTTTCATCAAAAAGCCAGGTAATATAAAATGGATGTCGCGACTGTAAAATAGCCCCTACTACGGCGCGTTTAACATTATTAAATGGTCCTAAAAGAATCACAAATGGTGCACTAATAATTGTGAATATGCACACGCTAATAATAAATTTAACCCATGTTTTTTTTAAAAATGATTTCATATTAACCTCTACTACTGTTACATGATATTATAAATTAGAGTAATGTTCTGTACTTAATCGCTCTTCGAAATGTTTAATATCAACGGCATTACCAATCCAAACTCTATTTAATGTATATGGATCATCTCCTGTATGAACCCATCCAGAATTCATTGTCACTGCCATAGCAATACCTGCAGTTTTGACCGCTTCATGGGAATCTTCATTCATATCTCCATAAGGAAAACAAAACCAATGATTATCTATAATTCCTAATTCTGAGGCTAATTTAGTTTGTCCTTTTTCTATATTAGCAATTTGCTCTTTTTTAGATAAGTCACCCATACTTATATGTTGAAATCCATGATTAGAAATAGTCATACCACCAGATTTCATTTCTCTAAGTTGATCCCATGTTAAACGAGTACCCACATCACCAGGATTTACAAATATCGTCGCTTGTAGTCCCAACTCTTTTAATACAGGATACACAATGCTATATGTATCCGCATACCCATCATCAAAATTCAAAACAACAGGTTTTACTGGAACTGGTGTACCATGCATAACAAAATCATAGAGTTGTTCCATAGAAATAGTATGATATCCGTTATCTTTCAAAAATTTCATTTGTTCTTTGAATAAGTCTTCACGAATTACCGCATCATTATTTACATCATTACCAATTTTATGATACATAAGAACAGGAATTCCTTTAGGAACTTCTGTAGGCACCTTAGATTGCTGCGTTTCTACTTCTTTTACAGGTGTTGTTTGTCCTGTTTTTTCAAATAAACAGCCGCTTGTAATAACCATACATATAAGCACTAAGATTATTCCATATAAACGCTTCATGACTCTCTCCTTATATTAGTTTGGTACATAAGAATATACTATCAACACGCTCGTAATTTTGAATATCTTTTATTTTATCATTTTTTTTAAAAATAATCAGTAATAAATTCTAATGCTATCATATATACTATATATATGATGATATTTATTATTGCCTATAAAAATTATAAATTACATGACTCGACACCACTCCAATATTTTTACTCTTCTTTATATACTATATTTTCATAAAAATAATCACTCATACAGAACTACTGTATAGTACTACTGTATAGTACTCCTAATCAATCATCCTATTACGATAAGATATTCTATCGCATACATCTTCCTAATGACTTCAATTTCTACTCGTCTATTTATAGATACAAAATATAGATCATAAATTTACTAAATTAAGATAGGAAATAAATCATTTTATATTCTTATAATGTTATAATATATAATACAGTGTTAACATAAGTAACATATTATATGTCATCTTCACTCATGAAAGATGATAGGTGACAACAGATAGTTTATTTAATCTAAACAAGACCATTCCTATCTACTACTTCTAATGAACAAAATAATATGATGTTACATTACTTTTCATTACACTAAAAAACATGTATTAACAATAAGGAGTATGTAAGCTATGAAAAAAAGTATTGCTGTGGTTCAAATGAATGTACATGTAAAAGATACAGAGTATAATTATAAAAATGCATTATGCTTATTAGAACAAGCCGCACAATTACAACCAGATATTATTGTACTTCCAGAAACATGGAATACAGGATTTTATCCATCAAAAGATTTGTTACAATTAGCTGACACCAACGGCGAACACACAAAAGATATGCTAGGGAATTTTGCTCACAAATATAATGTTAATATATTAGGTGGATCCGTAACTACTAACTATAACGGACAAATATATAATACCTCCTATGCATTTAATCGCGCTGGCGATGTTGTTGGTACCTACAATAAAATTCACTGCTTTACACCAGCAAAAGAAGATCTATATTTTAAAGGTGGCGAAAAAATAAGTAAATTCTATTTTGATGGAATCCCTTGTAGTATGGTAACATGTTACGACATTCGTTTTCCTGAACTTGTCAGGATGGCGGCTTTACAAGACATTCATGTTCTATTCATTCCCGCCCAATGGCCTACTATGCGACTTAATCATTGGATTACCCTTTCTACTGCTAGAGCTATTGAAAATCAATTATATGTATGTGCTGTTAATGGTTGTGGAAAAATCGGAAAAGCCCAATGTGCCGGTAACTCACTACTAATTGATCCATGGGGCAAAGAACTGCTTCATTTAGAAGGGCATGAAGCTATTGCTCTAACTACTATTGATATAGATATAATTAATGATATTCGTTCCAAAATCAATATTTTTGACGATAGAAAACCTTACTTGTATAAATTATAATTTCCCATACTATACTGATATAGTGTGAAAATTATTATACTACAGGTAACCTACTATCTGCTCATTAGATACTTTTTCTAAACAAACTGTATCTGCCTAGTAAATAATTTAGCCGGTTGATTTTCATAGAATTGCAAAGATCTAACGATATACAAAAAGCCTACAGAGAATAATTATTCTCTGTAGGCTTTTCCTACTTAACTACATGGAGGAATTAGTTTCTATCATACGAATTACCACATACCAATTAAATGTTGTACATAAATACTAACGATAGAAATAGCTATCCAGCAACAAGCACCTAAAAGTAACGCACGTCCACCACTTTTAATTAACTTAAGAATATCAGTATTTAAACCAATTGCCATCATAGCCATAACAATCATAAATTTAGATAACTCTTTCAAAGGTGCAAAAAATTCAGCACTAACTCCTGATGCCATGCATACAGTAGTAATTAAAGAAGCGATCACAAAATATAAAATAAAGTGTGGAAAGATTTTTCTAACACTAACTTCTTCGCCACTTTCCGATTGATTACGTTTTGCTTTATATACTTCATAAGCACCAAGACATAATGTAATAGGAATAATAGCTAATGTACGTGTTAGTTTAACAATAGTTGCATATTCAAGCGCATTTGAACCAGGATGCATTTCATCCCAGATAGCTGCTGTGGCTGTTACCGACGATGTATCATTAACAGCTGTACCAGCAAACAAACCAAATCCCGCATTAGTAAATCCTAAAAAGTCACCTAGATTAGGGAATACAAACGCAGCTACTACATTGAAAAAGAATACTACTGAAATTGCTTGTGCAATCTGTTCTGTATCTGCTTTAATAACAGGTGCTGTTGCAGCAATGGCAGAACCACCACAAATTGAGGAGCCTACACCAATTAATACAGCAGATTTTGTCTCTAAATTCATAACACGATATAAGATAAAAGTAACAATCAAAGAAGTAGAAATCGTAGAAATAATAACAGGTAATGAATCATAGCCTACTTTTACAACTTCTGCAATATTCAATCCAAAGCCCAAAAAAATAACCGCATATTGTAGTACTTTTTTTGATACAAAACCAATACCTTCGCCTGTCTTACAACGATTTTTATAAAACATAGCAATAATAACACCGAATACAATAGCGAAGATAGGTCCTCCAATTACAGGAAATGCTTTACCTAATAACCAGCATGGTATTGCTAAGATAAAGCTAAATAAAATACCCCAACCTTTTGTTGCTAAGAATTTCATGATAACCATCCCTTTCATACTGTTATAAAGACAACCCTCCAATTTGTCTTTATATTCTTAGTAATTTATATTATACGCTTATATAAGTATAAATACTACTACTTATTTTATAAAAATTTATTTTTTATAATTCCTATAGATACTAATGACAGTTAATTATTTTATATATTCTCTAGTTGCCAATATCTTATAAATATACCTGCAAGTTGTAAAAACAATTTATATTTATATACACCAATATCCTAATGTAGTAAATCGATTAATCAATGCTTCATAATAATTATCGGCTAACATAGCGTACGTCGAATCTTGACACGTAGTAGTCCCAAAAGAAAATCGCAAAATTTCATCTATAATTTCATGTTTTTCCCTTGAAAGGCTGAAAAATTCCATATAGTGAATATCTTCCTCACTAATGTCTCCCACTGCTTCATTATATATATTAGCGGGGTATAATTTGCCTTTACCTTCCTTCAGAACAGTAATTTTTATAAATTGAGTAAGTTTGCTTGGAATATAACTGCGATTATCTTCATATGAATGTGGAGAAATATCAGAATACATACATCGTATACCACCTTTAATACAATGTTCCACTAATAAATGTTGCCATTGCGATAGATAATTTCTATAACTATCTTGATCTGCCTCATTCGTATGAAGAACATATCTAATTGATTCTTTCACTATAGCAATAGATTGTTCAAACTGAAAACTTCTTTCCATATCATGTAACTTATTTAAGGTACTACGCATAACAGCATCTGGAATAGTATTAATAAATTCTTTATCAAACATCACTTGAAAGTGAAAGTTTGACAATATATCAGCTACCATTGCATCACTATAGTTTTCTATAGAACATAAATGAGGCGTTGTTTTTGTTGCCAATTTAGACTTGCAGAATATAGATTTTCTAAATGATGTATCCACTATAAAATCTAAGTATTGTTCTTGCTCTATACGACTATCTGGTGCCAATTTCTTCAATCGACTAGCCAATGCCTTATCATATGTGGATACTGCCGATAGCGTTAAATCTGCATCGCATAAATAGGACAAATCATATTTTGCAGCATGCTCTATAAACTGATGAAAATAAACTGGGTCATTATGAGGCTCTAAATGATCATGTCCCACATAATAGTCATCTTTTTGTATCGTTCTTTTAAGAGCCTGTAAGAATTTTTGATTTTTTTGTTTTAAATCATTGTAATTTAAAATTTCTGTACCAATGACACTAGCTATATATTTGGCATGTTGAACTTTTTTATTATGACTCCAACCTTCTAGATGTCGATTAGCAAATAGCATTAATTGGCGCACTTCTTCCATTACATGCCACCCTGGAAATGTATTATAAGAAATATAGGCAATCCCATTCTCCGCTAAGTTTTCACTACAAATTCGTAGTATATGATCCTTAACTACATCATTAACCCATGAATACATACCATGGACAATAATATAGTCGAATGTACCAAATGATTTATCGATATTAGCAATGTCCATTGCAATCAAAGAAACATTTGGAATTTCACAGGATTCAATAATCGCTTGTCCTAAATCAACTTGACTTATTGATAGTTCAACCCCTACAAATGTAGATTCTGGTTGAAATAAAGCTTGAGAAATGATATTTCCACCAAAAGTAGATCCTAATTCTAATACTCTAGCCGTTCTTGATTCTGCTGGCACTACGCCCATTAACCTAGCTCGCGTTTCTAAAAAATTTGGCGTAGTATAGGGGAACGGATAAGAAATATATCCCAACTGTTCATATACCTCTTGCTGTATATTCTTATTATTAATAGCACTCATAATTCAATTTCTTGCCTCGCTGATCAAAAGATAACTACATCTATGCGCGGTGTATAAATTTTCTCACCTAGTATCTTTCATTAATGCACAATATAGATTGCTTCTACAATACATAGAGTTATAATAGGAATATTCCTGTAAACACTATATAGAAAAGTCTCTAAAATCACTCATTATTCTACACATACTCTAGTAATCACTGTCAAACAAATAATGCATTCTATCGTAGGATAATCAATCCTAAACAAATAAAACCTCATAAGTACAATAGGCTACTGTTAAATTTTTACTATAGTCATAGATGTATCACTTACTATACCTAACAATAACAACCTATAACAGGCTTATTCATTGTTCCTATGGAAATTATTTACTCATAGTAGTTCTAATCACTATATCAAAAACTCACTATACAGAATATTCTGTATAGTGAGTATAAGTACCTTCATAAACTATCATTAAAAATGTCTAACCAGTGCTAAAAATTATTTAACTTTAAAAACCACATTAATATGTAAGTCCTCTGTATTCTCTCCATTTTCTATATCTGATGCAGAGTCCATCATATCTGACTTGGCTGCTAAATTAACTGCACGATACATGCGAGGATTATAGTTATAATTATCATCAACCACTAATGAATCCACTCCTACCACACGTGTTCCTAATGCTGCTGCAATCGCATCTGCTTTAGTACGTGCATCTTTAGCGGCCAACACTAATAATTTTTGACGTTGAGCATCTTTAGCAACTGTATTTAAGTCTAATTTACTAAGTCGTACATCACTGATACCCGCCTTAGCTGCTGCATCAATAATATAAGACGTCTTACCAATATCATTCATTGTTACATCAACTGTATTTGTCACCACATAGGTAGTTCTAAATGTGTCTGTATCCCCAATGCGATATTGTCTATCAGTAATTTCATATTTACTTGTACGAATATCTTTATCTAAAATACCTAGCGAATGCAACATATTTTTAAAATCTTCTGATACTTTATCATTATCATTCTTTGCTTCTAGCACTGTATTTCGTTCAGTTTTATTGGTAACTGATACAACAGACTGTGTCGCTCTATAGGTATCATGAGCAACTCCTTCTACTGTAATTGTTCCTACATCACTAGCCAGTGATACTGGCTGATACGCAATTGTCACTGCTAACAATCCAACTGCTGCTAATATACTTTTTTTCATCATACAATTCTCATAGTTGCATATTGCAACTATGCACTCCTTTCTCTAATTTACTTAATTCTATGTCGCTTAATGCGTTTATTCATTTACATTCATATTCTTAATAACTTATTTTAATTATAACATAACTAATCATTTAATTACATCATTAAAGAATAAAATTAATGTGTAGAAATTGTATCTATATTTTATATTTTCGAACATTTCATAGAATTATTTTCTAAACGTTCATATATAGTTGAAAAATTTTTCTATTTACAGTATAATGATACAGGTTTATTTTGAGATTTTACATAAATTCATAATACCTCAAAAGGAGATATAGTAACTATGATCAATACAACAAATATTTTTGATTATGAAGATGTCCAATTAATTCCTAATAAATGTATTGTAACAAGTCGAAGTGAATGTGATACTACGATTACTCTTGGTAATCATACCTTTCGCTTACCTGTAGTACCCGCTAATATGCAAACTATTATTGATGAAAAATTAGCGGCTAAACTAGCCGCTAATAATTACTTTTATATTATGCATCGTTTTCAGCCTAATACACGTGCTGAATTCGTCAAAAATATGCATGAACAAGGCTTGTTCGCCTCTATCAGTATTGGTGTAAAGAAAGATGAATTTACATTTGTAGAAGAGTTAAAAAATGCTAATCTAATCCCTGAATACATCACAATTGATATTGCTCATGGTCATTCTAATCAAGTTATTGATATGATTAAACATATTAAAGCTAATTTACCTACTAGCTTTATTATTGCAGGAAATGTAGGTACCCCTGAAGCGGTTCGTGAATTAGAAAACGCAGGAGCTGATGCTACAAAAGTAGGAATTGGGCCTGGTAAAGTATGTATTACTAAATTAAAAACTGGTTTTGGTACTGGTGGATGGCAATTAGCCGCTGTTCGTTGGTGTGCAAAAGCGGCAACAAAACCTATCATTGCTGATGGCGGAATTCGCGATCATGGTGATATTGCCAAATCAATTCGTTTTGGTGCTACCATGGTCATGATTGGTTCATTGTTTGCAGGTCATATTGAATCTCCTGGGAAAAATATAGATATTAATGGCATTCCTCACAAAGAATATTTTGGAAGTGCATCTGAACATCAAAAAGGCGTTCGCAAAAATGTAGAAGGGAAAAAAATATATATTCCTAGCAAAGGGTCTATTATGGATACATTGACAGAAATGGAACAAGATTTGCAATCATCTATTTCTTATGCTGGTGGTAAAACATTAAATGCTATTAAAAAAGTTGATTATGTATTAGTCAAAAACTCCATCTTTAATGGAGACCGTTAATGCTACTACTCTTCTAGTAAACACATAATGATTTCAATAAATTCTCGCACGTCTATCCAAATTGCGGTTCTATTATATATGTATATTTCTTACTAATATCGTATATACAACCAGTAAAAATACTTCTAAAAAAGCGTCTCTTAGATGTAACTCTAAGAGACGCTTTTCAATGCAATCACATATTTCCTCAAATCAGTTATTATATTATGTATCCATATGTTTATTAGCCTTGTTTTGGTCATAAATAACACTGCCTACGGCTATAGCTGCACCTACAACACTCATTACAACTCCGCTTTTACGAACTTGTTTAGATGTAACATTCGGCAAATAATTTGGAATCTTACCTACTGCATATAAACAATTGGCTACTGCTGGCACAATATATTTACTTTTTATTTCATTCACGTCCATATGTATCAAGACAATTTTATAAATAACTACCTCACTATAAGGATTAATTGTCCTGTGCCTCCTTTCCCTTATATTTATTATGCATGAATAAAAAGAATTTGTGAATAGGAAAATAAAATATATTCTATTTTATTTAGAATTTATATGTTTTACCATTTTTCTATCAATTCTATTTCTCTTTTTCTAATCTTCCCATATAATTCTCTGTCATCAACTATTATTTTTTAATTCTACTTAGTACCATACTATCCAATATATTACACATACTCTATTAGTACATTGACAAACATAGGTTTTAACACTATTATCCACTCTATATCTAGAAAAAAATTTACTTATCAATTATAATAAATACCTAACTTAATATAATAATACGATATGACTAGAATAAATACATATCTATCTATTTCAAATATTATTTAAAGGATTCTTAATGACTACATTACATACGCAACCTAATCATCAGCATATTTTATTGATTAATGATCTGCCAGGATATGGGAAAGTAGCTCTCGCGGCCATGCTACCAATTTTATCTCACATGGGATTTCATGTCTATAATTTACCTACCGCACTTATATCTAATACATTAAACTATGGGAAATTCTCCATATTAGACACAACTAGCTATATGAAAGATACCTTAGCTATATGGAAACAGTTAGACTTTTCTTTTCATGCTATTTGTACTGGTTTTATTGCATCAGAACTGCAAGCATCTATCGTATTCGACTTGTGTGCTGCCGAATCAAAAAAGGGCACCAAGATTTTTGTAGATCCCATTATGGGCGATGAAGGGCATCTATATAACGGCATGACTAACCAGACGATACAATATATGCAAAAATTAATCTCTGTAGCTGATTATATCATTCCCAACATGACAGAAGCTTTATTATTGGCAAAAAATTCTTGTCACACCAAAAGCTTATCTAAAAAAGAAAGTATTACTCTCATCAATACACTTAGAACAATGGGCGCTAAATCAATTGTTATTACGAGTGCCAAAGTAGAGGATATTGATTGCGTCATTGGCTATGACAATACTACTAATACCTATTTTAATATTTCATATACGCCTATTCCTATGCGTTTTTCTGGAACAGGTGATATTTTTTCATCAATTTTTACAGCACATATATTACGTAATAAATCTGTAGCAGATAGTGCCAAAATAGCCATGGATTTAGTAAAAGAAATGATTGTACTAAGTCAAAAATCTAAAAATGCATATAAAGGATTACCTTTAGAACTATATTTATCATTATTATAATCTCATCTCTATATGACATCTTCAATGGAACTATAGATGAATCCTCTAATTATTAGGCGAATTACAATAAAATATCAACCCTTTATAAGTCTTACGCACTCATATTATTAAATCTAGCTAGCTTATTTTCTGTCTATCCTGTAAAAGTAATAATTCCTATGATTTGTCTACTATCACGCATTCTTTTATATCGTTCTACTTATGAAATAAATGTAGTGAAACATCTATACTCTATTCCAATACTATAATTAGAATGTTACTAATTACTATAAGGGACCGTTTGAAAGCTAATCTTTAAATATCTATTATAATTATTCACTATAAAAATATAATTCGGCACCAAAAACACCTACAATTAAAATGTAAAATGATTTCATATAGTAAGTAAACCTGTTAAGATATATAAGAATTGAATACATTACTACAATCATGCTACAATAAAAAAGATATTACATGTAATAAGGAGTTTCTTATGTTTGATATAAATCCAATTCATATTATTGCTTCATTACCAGCCATTATTATTGCCATGGTATTTCATGAATATGCCCATGCACGTATGGCGGACACATTAGGTGATAAAACACCTTATAATATGGGACGTCTCACTCTAAATCCAATGGCACATATGGATTTTTTAGGTTTATTTATGCTTATCATTGCTCGGTTTGGCTGGGCAAAACCAGTGCTAATTAATCCTATGAATTTTAAGCATCCTCGACGTGATGATATCATAGTATCCTTAGCTGGGCCCCTAGCTAACTTATTAATTGCCTTTATTTTTACTGGTCTCTATATACTATATAATCATTGGCAGCCTATGTCTTATGGATTACAATTAGTCGTATCCTACATAGTACTATATAATATTAATTTTGCTATTTTCAATATGATTCCTCTACCTCCACTTGATGGATCTCACATAGTAGCAAATTTACTACCTGATACTATGTCTAGTATCTACCAAAAAATTGCCCCTTTTAGTTTTGTTATATTAATAGGATTGCTCTATACACCTATATTAGCTATGATTCTAATTCCACTACAACGATTTTTCTTGACTATATTTAATGGTTTTTTTGCCCTATTTTTACTATAATCATTAAAATGATAGACAATAATTAACTATCTCTCATAAAAATCCCCCCTTCACTGCTCATCCAGTAAAGGGGAGATTTATCAATCTGTTGATGTTATAAACTTTTATATGCATAAAATAAAACGGTTACTTTCCATGTAAGCATATCAAATTCTATAAGATATGTAACTATATAAACATGAGTCCGTACCTACAAATCTATGAAATTGTGCATATACCTATAAATAAAATACTCAGTATAGATACTATGGACAAATAAAAAATATGACCTCAACTAATTATACTAAAATATAATACACATATATAAACGTTAACACATAGACAAATTCATTGCTCCATAATTCGATAAAATAGCGAAGTATACACTCTATAAGCAAGAAAACAGTTCATAATAATCGAATTAGTATTCAATTAGTCAAAATTCTTTTTAATACTATCATAAAAAAGATTCTTATAAAATCATACCTACTCTATAAGTCGTTATAATCTTATTTTCCTGTAAAGTTAGGTCTCCGTCGCTCAGCAAAAGCTCGTACACCTTCTGCAAAATCATCGGTTTGTCCTAAATTACTTTGCAAGGCTACTTCTAATTTGACATATTCATCCCAACCACTAAATACGCTAGCCCAGACCATTTCTTTCATGGCTTTAAAAGAAAGCTCTGGCCCCTTTGCTAAACGTTTAACTAAACGGTCAACCTGTTTATCCAATACCTCTGGTTCACACACCTTATAGACAAAACCATACTCTTTTCCACGCTCTGCTGTAACCGCTTCTCCAGTCATTGCTAATTGAATTGCACGATTCATGCCAATTGATCTAGTTAATAAGTACATTCCACCTGCGTCAGGTGCCAAGCCTACATTAACAAAGGCTTGAATAAAACGACTTTCCGTAGAGGCTATACAGATATCTGCAGCCAGCACCATATTAAAAGCAGCTCCCGCCACAGCACCATTTGTCACCATAACAACTGGCTTTGGCAACTTTTTCATAGCAAAAGAAATCTGCATAACCAATTCAGCGATTTCTACTAATGACTCTTGATCATTTTCTTCCACAGCACGTTTCATTTCAATTAAGTCGCCACCAACAGAAAATACTTTCCCATTCGCTTTAATCACCAATACATGAACACTGTCATCCATTTTAATCCGTTCAATAGCATCTAATATTTCTTTACACATAGGAACATTAAACCCATTGTTTACCTCAGGTCTATTAAATATCAACGTAGCTACTCTATCAGTTACCTCATATATAATTGTTGTATATTCCAATTGATACTCCATTCTTTATATCATACATAATAACACTATTCTATACTGAAAATATCATACCCTAACTTTCAGAGTATAAAATAAAACTATTCTTCAACACTAACTATACCTATGCTACTACTTCATGTCTGCCATACAAGCATAAAGTATAGTAGCAAGTATAGTAATATCGAGATTTATGTATTTATTATATCGAATTTTATAAAAAAGGTAAATATAGCCTATATGAAAGAACTATGAATATGCAATATATACTTCTATGTATAAGGTTTTAACAATTTATACTATAATAACTCCTATTAATTCAACTCTATCAGACAATGCCTAGAGACCCTAATGACCCTATACGAATTCCTTTCTGAATACTAAATAAAAGAGCGTATGATCGCTAGATTTTTTTACTTACAAACTGTGTAATAATTATATAAGAAGATGTAATTGTTTATCTACATTATAATAAGAAACTACAACCATCATTCTAATAGTAATTTGTATACTTTCACACAAGAAAACACTCAAATAATTCACTAGCTAACTTTCCAATCGCCACGTATCTTAAAAGATCAATAACGTCTACTTTATACTCTTATAGCCATCAACAATTGAAATAATTTCACCAGTTCTCGGATGAAACATAAGCCCATGCACTACTACATCATGAGGAATAAGTGGATTCATTTGCAACGCTTCTACTGTTTCTACTACATTTTCCTCAGGATGTTGAAAACCATCTGCCCAATGTTCTAGCTCATGCTGTATCATATGAATTACTTCCTGTTTAATACCACGAGCCAACATTTTTTCTGTTAAATTTTTAGAAGTAGTCTTAGCCATACCACATTCATGATGACCAATAACTAAAATTTCTTTCACACCTAATTCATAGATACATACTAGTAAACTGCGAACAACAGGATCAAATGGTCCACTAATGCAATTTCCTGCCACTTTAACTACTTTTGCTTCTCCTCTACCAATATTCATAGCATCTTCTAAAAAATTAAC
This sequence comes from Veillonella montpellierensis, assembly GCF_947090115.1. Lineage (NCBI taxonomy): Bacteria > Bacillati > Bacillota > Negativicutes > Veillonellales > Veillonellaceae > Veillonella > Veillonella montpellierensis. The sequence goes on along the minus strand of NZ_CAMUMS010000001.1, from coordinate 145,824 downwards.
AAGCCGTGTATCCATACATGTTAAAATAGCAAGCTCTTTACTTGGCAATTTACTAGACTTTGTATCATGTATATCATAATCAATTTCTTTAGTAGCAATAAAATGCTTATTAAACTTTAAAATTTCATCAACAAGACTCATAGTATCTCCTTATTTATACAGAACAAAGTATAATGTATAATGCATATAAATATATAGTATTGCATTCCGTACTATATTGTAACACACGTTTCACCATAAAAAATAATATGATATGCTAGAGAAAGGGATTAAAATTTTTCATAGATAGTTCATATAGTGACCATATACTACAAAGAAAAGGAGGTTATTAACCTTGAATAACAATTATTTGTGTCATAAAAAATATATTATTGTATGTGTAATTATACTCATACTCATCATTGGTGGTTTACTTGGGTATATCATAGGATGTAAGTATTCAACCTCTATTGCAACTGACACACATACAAACAATTTGTCATCTCATACAGCACCACTAAGTAATGGAAGAAATACCTATGTAGTACAAGCCGTAAAAAAAGCAAGTCCTTCTGTAGTAGGTATTACTACCCAAATATCCCAGCGAGATATTTTTAACCGCTCTGTAGTAGTTGGAGAAGGTGTCGGTTCTGGTGTCATTTATAATCACGATGGTTATATTATTACAAATAATCATGTAATCGAAGGCGCTACTAATCACGAAGTGACAGTAACCTTATCAAATGGCTCCTCAGTCACTGGTACCGTCATAGGTTCCGATGAAGAAACTGATTTAGCAGTCGTTAAAATCGATACATCTCAAGATGTATCCCCTATTGAATTGGGTAATTCAGAAGCATTGCAGGTAGGAGAGCCAGCTATTGCCATAGGAAACCCTTTGGGACTTGAATTTCAAGGTTCTGTTACTACAGGTGTTATCAGCGCCGTGCAACGCACGATTGATGCTCAAGGGCAACGTTTCCCTCTAATTCAAACAGATGCGGCTATCAATCCTGGAAACTCAGGTGGTGCTTTAATCAATGCTGATGGCCAACTCATTGGCATTAATAGCTCCAAAATTGCTAAAACAGGTATAGAAGGTATGGGATTCGCCATTCCTATTAATCAAGCAAAAAAAATTGTGGATGAAATTATTGCTCACGGGAAGGTGATTCGTCCCTATTTAGGATTATGGGCTATTGATAAAGAAACAGCTAAGCAATATAATATCCCATTTAATGATGATGGTTTATTAATTGCTAAACTAGATACAACTGGTCCTGCAGCAAAAGCTGGTCTTCGACCTGGAGATATTATTATTAACGTAGATAATAAAGCTATTCTAAATCTAATAGATTTAAAAGGTATATTAGATAGTCACATGCCAGGAGATACACTTTCTATACAATTTAAGCGTGATCATATAAGCTCTACCATTAACGTGACAATCGACGAGCTAACTAAATAACTATAATAATAAAAGTTCATGACTACAATAATTAGTCATGAACTTTTATTATATAATGTAATATACACCTATAAACTAATAGAAATATATTCTATCTTGACCTATAATCTATACCTATCTCTATAAGATACTACAAGTCTTACTAAGTATATTAATAGTAAATCTATATATCTATCGTTACTTAAACATTTCATCTAATGCAGCATCATCTAACAAGGATCCTACAGTAAATGGACCAAAAATGCCAAATCTAGCACTCACTTCATCAAAGCGCATTTCATAAACAATTTTTTTAAATTGTAAACTATCATCACACATTAATGTGATTCCCCATTCCCAGTCATCAAGACCAACTGCACTCGTAGTAAATTCACTTAATTCTGGTTCATAAGTCCGACCAATTCTTCCATGAGAACGCATTAAACGAGCACGCTCTGCTTTATCTGTCATAAACCAGTTATCTTGTCCATCGCGTTTTTTCTTCATTGGATAGAAACAGATATACTGTTTGCGAGGAATATCTGGATATAATTTAGCTTGAATGAGGGGATCATTGATATCATAATTACGATAATTACTTTGTTCAATAACTGATACAAAGGAGCTACCTTTTTCAAAGACACTAAAAATTTTTAATTTTTTTAATTGTGTTTCTATGCGGTTCAAATCTTTAATGGTCGGTTGTAAAAACCAAAACATTATATCGCCTTTTTGTCCTGTTACATGATACATGGCGTAACTGCTTGTATGAGCTTTATATCCTACTTCTTGTTCCGCAATAAATGCTTTTAATTCCGCCAACATGTCTGCTTGCGCTGCAGGTGTTATAGCCTGCCATTTCTGAAAATCTACGCCATACACAGTATGTAAACTATACCATCCCTCAAAGGTTTCTACAGCATTAGATGCAGTAATTTCTGTTTCTACATTCTGAACATGTGTCTGTGCTGTTTTCATAATAACGCCTCCTATAATAATTCTATGTAAGATTAAAATAATCTAAACTATAGTACAAAATCATATGACTATTTTATAATTCTACCATAAAACTATTAATCTAATATACTGTTAATTATATTGACTATATAATGATATCTACTATACTATCAAAAGTCATATCCTATGCTAGCGTATATAGCACCACTAAATAACCTATAAAGAAGTTGATATCTTATCTACCAATTCTCTTGCCTGCTTTACCCCATCAGGCATTCCTATGCCATCAAAAGGTGTTCCAATTAAATATAAATCCGGATATGTACGATCTACATGTGTTTGTATGCGATGTACCAATTCTCTATGTCCTACCACATACTGCGGCATACTATCAATAAGTTGCATCACTTCAATCCACAATGGTTCTGCAGTAAACCCCATAATGCGACGAATTTCTGTAAGAGCTAATTGTCCTAATTCATGTTTTGATAAATTTTGTACCGTAGCATCACCTGGTTTTCCCAAAAACACTCGCAATACAACTTTATCATCTGGTGCTGTTTGAGGCCATTTTTTTGTTATATATGTACAAGCTGTCAATGGTGTTTTAGTTTTCCGTGTAATAACAAATCCCGTTCCATCTAAAGGAATATCAAAATCGTTAGCATTAAATGCCATCACTGCAATCGCACAAGATGACTGCGCCATACTAGACAATTCATCAAAAGCTCGATCATCATTAAACCAATGCTTGTAGGCCTGTGGTGGCGTAGTAATAATTAGAGAATCCACTTCAATGTTTTTATCCATAATATCTGCCTTAGCATCTGATACGTTCATTGTCGATTGATTATCTTCAGTATTGGTTACAGTCGAATTATATGTACGAACCACCATATGGTATGTATTTTGAGTTGTTCGAGCAATAGACATAATCTCCTGTGACTGATGCAATGTTACATTCTTAGGCATTTTATGTATCAAGGCATCAATGATAGAGATAAGTCCGCCCGTTACTTGCCGAAACATACCTTTAGTACCATGTTTCTTATCAGATGCAGATACTTCAGATTGTCTTCTCTTCAACGCAAGCATGCCCTTTATCATATTACCATATTTTTTTTCTAACTGATGAAAATTAGGAAATGTAGCATCTAAACTAAGTGAATAAATATCCCCCCCATAAATGCCTGAAAGCAATGGCTCAATTAATTTATCTACCATTTCTTGTCCTAAATGATACTGAAAAAAATGTCCTATCGATATATCACCCTCAACAGGATAGGGGGCCTTAAAAATATCCATTCCGGCTCTTACTTTACCTCTCCAAGAAATTAATGGTGATATGGCAAAAGGAACAAATTCTGTAGGTATACCTACAATGGATCCACCTGGAATTGGATACATTCTATCCCTATCATAAATATAAGCTTGCCCCGTTGCATTACTAACAATCGTATGACCCAATCCTAATTCTTGAATCAACTCAGTTAATTCAGTTTTACGAGCTAAATATGAATCTGGTCCTGTTTCTACTACATACCCATCAACACGTTTAGTTTGTATTTTACCGCCAAAATGATCTTCTTTCTCATATAGATCAATATGCCATAATGGTTGCGCTTGTGCTAAATAATAGGCTGTGCTTAAACCAGTTAAACCGCCCCCAATGATTGCCACTCGTTTCATTACTATCTCCTACTTATCCTTCCTATCTCCCATTGCTTTATATACAGCATTCGTCATAGCTTCTACTGCATATGTATTAGTATTAGGCATTATCGGGCGTAAATATATCATATCATGTAATTCACAAAAATTTTTACACTCTATATCATTATCATATAACACTTCTAAATGTTCTGTAATAAATCCTACAGGGATGATTACAGCTATTTTATATCCCTCGGTATATACACGTTGCAATACTTCACTTATAGTAGGTTGTAACCATGTACCTCTAGTACCTGCGCTTTGCCAAGCTTGATACACTGCCGACTTAGGTATATCAATGGTTACTAGTATTTGACTAATCAAATCAGATATTTGTTGTGTATATGCATCACCTGCATCTACTACCATCTGTGGCATACTATGAGCGGTAAAAATAAACGCAATCTCATGTATACGTTCTAATCCATTGACCTGTAAAACATCCATAATTCGTTGAGCCCAGCACAATGCTAATTTTCCATCATCATACCAATTACTTACCATCGTAACCGGTATATGATACTGCTCAGATACATCTGAAATCATCTTGGCATACGGCAAACGTGTTGCTGGTGTATCAAAGGGCGTGCCTGGTAATCCTATTACCTTAGTAATGCCTGCGTCTTTCATAGCATGAAAAGTTTCATACATATATGGTTTAGCATATAAGCATCCTAGATAATATGGCATTTCTATACTAAAACGACTATATATCATATCAGCTACAGCGCAAACTTGTTCTTCATTGTGTGTCAATAATGGAGATTTCTTAATAGCCGCATACCGTTTCTGTAATACATTTACTTCTACCTCTGACGGTTCTCGTCCACCTCGAATGCGTGTATAAAAATCTTTAATATCGCTCTGAGTTTCTGGCGACCCATATGTCATAAACAATAGGCCCCATCGTTCTTTTACTATAGTTTCCATTATACTTGCGAGGCCTCATGCACATAAGCAACCACACGCTTAATTACATCTGGATTTGTATCAGGTAAAATTCCGTGTCCTAAATTAAAAATATGTCTACCATGTAACTTGCCATGCATTAAAATTCGATCAATTTCAGCTTTTAAAATGGACCACTCACTAAACAAATATAAAGGGTCTAAATTTCCCTGAATCGTCTGTTGAATGCCCATATGCTTAGCTAATTGCCATGAACAACGCCAATCAATACCAATTACATCAATCGGCAACTCTTTCCATACTGGTAACAAATGAGTCGTTCCTACACCGAATATAGTGATTGGCACATGAGGGTATTGACGATGCAAGGCATCTATCAATCGACACATATGAGGGAATATACGATAATGATATACTTCTGTGCCTACAATGCCAATCCATGAATCAAAAATCTGAATCGCATTAGCTCCAGATTTTATTTGATATAATAAATAATCAATACTCATATCTGTTAATTTAGTCATTAAATAATCCCATAATTCTGGTTCACCTAATAACATTTGTCGTGTTTTAATATAATTTTTAGAGGGTCCTCCTTCTATCATATAGCTAGCTAATGTAAAAGGAGCACCACAAAAGCCAATTAAAGGAACTGTTAATTGTTCTTGTGTCAATAGCCGAATTGTTTCCCCCATAAATGGCAACTCTTCTGCCATGTCAAATCCACGCAACTGGTCGATATCATGCCGTGTTCGAATGGGATTAGCAATCACTGGTCCTATGCCGGATTGAATCTCTACATCAACCCCCATCGGTAATAATGGCGTCATAATATCATTATATAAAATGGCTGCATCTACATCATATTCATCAACAGGTAACTTAGTAACGTAAGCACATAATTCTGGTTCTCGAACAATATCAAATAGAGTGCGACCATTCTTAATTTCTCTATACTTTACTTGACTACGACCAGCTTGGCGCATAAACCAAACTGGCGTATGCGCAGTCGATTCACCTGAAATCATTTGTAAGTAAGTTCTATTCATTGTATTCTTTCCTTTATATTACACCTTCGCACTCTTTTCTTTACATATTTTAAATTATACCACAAAGATATACTTTCCGTATCAAATTTCTACAATTTATCTATTAAGTTCTCTCTAATAAAAGCTATTCATACAACTTGCTCTTCTCCTTACTCATCAAGCATATATAGGATGATACCCTAGATATAATGATACGTTTCTAAAAAATTATTATCACTTCTTCTTCATTATTTATAAATTATAATTAATAATTATTTTCAAAATTAAATCTATCTAATTATGCTATCCTGCTATATAATAAGAGAGTATAGATGTAAAGATAATTATCATATACTATATCGTAGGAGGTATTATGAACACAAAATTAACAGAATTATTACATATTAAATATCCTATTATTCAAGGTGCTATGGCTTGGACTTCTGAACATAAATTAGCTGCTGCAGTGGCAAATGCTGGTGCTACTGGTGTTATTGCTTGTGGCGGGCGTTCTACTGAATGGGTTCGTGAAGAAATACAACAATGTAAAGCTCTAACGGATAAGCCATTTGGTGTAAATATTATGTTAATGGCTCCTAATAAAGATGAAATTTTACAAGTAATTCTAGAGGAAAAGCCTGCTTTTGTAACACTTGGTGCGGGCAATCCAGTGCCTTATATTAAGCCCTTACAAGAAGCAGGCATTAAAGTTATTCCTGTTATTCCTAATGTTAAGTTGGCGAAACGTGTCGCTGATGCAGGAGCTGATGCTATTATTATTGAGGGCCAAGAAGCTGGCGGTCATATCGGTACACAAGGGACAATGCCATTAATGGAAAATATACTTCCTGAAGTATCGATTCCTGTAATCGTTGCTGGTGGTATCGTAGATGGAAGAGGACTAGCCGCTGCTTTAACAATGGGTGCTGAAGGCGTGCAAATGGGATCTCGTTTTATTCTAGCCGAAGAATGCACCATGCATCTAAATTGCAAAAATGCTATTATCCGTGCCACTGATACCGATAGCATCGTAACTGGTCTCACATCTGGCCATGGTGGTGTACGCAGTTTAAAGAATGAATTTACAGAAAAATACCTAGCCGCTGAGTTTAGTAAAACAGTCACCAGAGAAGAATTGACTAACATGTCTAAAGGGACTAATAAATTAGCCGCTATTGATGGTGATATTGTCAATGGAGCTGTTCAATGTGGTCAAGGTTTAAATCGTCTAACTAAAATAGAGCCTGCTAAAACGATTGTTGACTCTATTATAGCTGAAGCAGTGGAAGCAATTACCGCTGCTCAACGATTTATTTAATAGAATTTTCTATATAAAAACAGTACTATATTATACACGTAGTAATTTCATAATATATACCTATCTAGCTTTATAATGAATAGAACCTATACAAGTGATGCTAAGCATAGTGTCTAATAAAATTAGTTATAAAAAGTCTACACTATGTACCACCCTATCTTTCTCGTATATCTTCTTAATTAAACGAATAAATAGCACTGAATACAACATGCATAATCGCTATTACTAACTATATAATTATAAAGCTAGCTAGAAAACTATGAATTATTATAAAGGAGATTATATGTTACCATTTCAAGGAAAATATCCAAAATTAGATCCTAAGAGTTGTGTTATGCCGGGAGCAGAATTAGCCGGTGACGTAGAGTTGAAAGAATTTGCCTCTGTATGGCAGAATGTTGCCATTCGTGGTGATGTAAATAAAGTAGTAATTGGTCGTTATTCTAATGTACAAGATAATTCTGTATTACACGTTGATAGTGACAAGCCATGTATTCTAGGTGACTATGTGACTGTTGGACATGGTGCCATTGTTCATGCTAGTGTAATTGAAAATGATGTACTAATCGGAATGGGTGCCATTGTACTAAGTGGTTGTCATGTCGGCTCTGGTTCTATTATTGCTGCTGGCACTGTTGTCAAAGAAGGAACTATTATACCTCCAAACTCACTCGTTGTAGGGCTTCCATCTCGTATTGCTCGCACCGATGCAACAATGATTAAAAAGATACATAATCAAGCATTAAAATATAAAGAATTATGGACTGTAGAATACGGTTTATTACCCGATTGTGGTGGCGAAACATTTGATCCAAATCAAGAAATTGTATAAACTGATTTTATAACCTATAAAAGATATAGCATATCTACAATTCACAATTAGAAAAGTAAATCTGTTATAAATAAATCCCCCAACACTAATTTGTGTTGGGGGATTTATTGTGATACCTATAATTTCAGTATTAGTAGATAGTAACACCTATATCGCTATGTATGAACTATGTGTTTAATAGCATTCATATTTCTCATTGCAATGTCATTTAAATATATTTATAAATTTAACGACGTTCTTTAATTTCTTTCTGTAAATCGGCCATAAATGCTTTCCAGTCCATAGCTCCGATTTCGCCTTCTCCACGTTTACGAATCGATACAGTACCATCAGCCATTTCTTTATCACCTACAACTAACATATATGGAACTTTCTCCATTTGTGCTTGTCGAATTTTATAGCCAATTTTTTCATTCCGCACATCAGCTTCTACGCGAATATATTCAGCAGTCATAGCTTTTGCAATATTCTTAGCATACTCTGCTTGATGTTCACTAATAGCCATTATTTTTACTTGTACAGGCGCCATCCAAGTTGGGAATGCTCCAGCAAAGTGTTCTGTTAAAATACCAATAAACCGTTCTAGTGACCCAAAGCAAGCACGATGAATCATAACTGGTTGATGTTTTTGCCCATCTTCACCAATATATTCCATATTGAATCGTTCTGGTAAATTCATATCTAATTGAATCGTACCACATTGCCATGTACGACCAATTGAGTCTTCAATATGGTAATCTAATTTAGGTCCATAGAAAGCACCATCACCTTCATTAATAACATAAGAAATGCCCTTCGCTTCAATAGCTTCTCGTAACGCCTCTGTAGCTGCATCCCATATAGCATCATCACCCATAGCATTTTCCGGTTTTGTTGATAATTCTACATGATATTTTAATCCGAATTGACTATATGTACGATCAAATAGTTCAATAACTTTCATCAATTCTTCTTTCATCTGAGATGGTAACATAAATACATGGGCATCATCTTGTGTAAATGAACGTACGCGGAATAAACCATGTAATGCACCGCTTAATTCATGACGATGAACTAATCCTAACTCTGCCATACGAATTGGTAAATCGCGATATGAATGAGGTTCATTTTTATATACTAATATGCCCCCAGGACAATTCATTGGCTTAATCGCATATTCTTCACCATCAATTTGTGTGGTATACATGTTTTCTCGATAGTGGAACCAATGACCTGATGTTTCCCAAAGTTGACGGTTCAATATAATAGGAGTACGTATTTCTACATATTCAAATTCATGATGTAGCTCACGCCAAAAAGCTTCTAATTCATTACGAAGTGCCATGCCTTTTGGTAAAAAGAATGGAAATCCTGGGCCCTCTTCTTTGATAACAAACAGCCCTAACTCTTTACCTAGTTTTCTGTGGTCACGTTTAGCCGCTTCTTCTAACATCGCCAAATATTGATCTAAATCATCCTGCTTTTCAAACGCAGTTCCATAAATGCGTTGTAGCATTTTATTTTTTTCATCTCCACGCCAGTATGCACCTGCAATACTTTGTAATTTAAAAGCCTTTACCTTTCCTGTAGATGCTACATGTGGGCCCGCGCAAAGATCAATAAAATCGCCCATAGCATATACTGAAATCTCTTCGTCTTCTGGTAAATCTCTAATTAATTCCACTTTATAATCTTCATTTTTATCTGCAAAGAATTCTAATGCTTCCTTACGAGACATAATTTGTTTTACTAAAGGATGATTTTCTTTAACGATTTTTTTCATTTCTTTTTCAATAGTCGTTAAATCTTCTGGTGTCAATACATGATCCATATCTATATCATAGTAAAATCCTTTTTCTATCGATGGACCAATGGCTAATTTAGCCTCTGGCCATAGTCGTTTAATCGCATCTGCTAAAACATGTGATGCCGTATGACGAAGTGTATCTTTACCACCTTGTTCTTCAAATGTCAAAAATTTAACATGACTACCATCTTCTATCTTTTCACGAAGGTCAATCGTTACTCCATCAACATCTGCAGCTAACACTTTTTTGGCTAAGCTATTAGATAATTGTTTTACTGCCTCTCCATACGTAGTACCTTCTGCATAACTTTTTTCGCTACCATCTGGTAAAATAATTTTTACATCTTTCATCTTACTTCCTCCTTATATTTTATAATAGTAAAACATATTATAAAATAGTATCTAATTTACTATATACTGCTCTTACAGATACATTGTCATATAGCTATGAATCAGTCTCACAAAGGTAATGAACTACGATACATACTATAGTAATTTTCTACAATAAAAAAAGACCTTCTCTTCCCTCTCACAAGGGACGAAGATCTATATCCGCGGTTCCACCCTAGTTAGTCTATTACCTGACTCACTTCTTAGAAAATAACGCTTCTTAGCGGATATACTTACTGCTTTCGGTTCCGTATATCAGTTTGAAGGGAGTAATTCTATAATATGTGTAAAGCCTTCCAGCAAACGGCTTCTCTCTAGAACACAAAATTACACAATCATGTCCTTCGCATTACTTTTAATAATATAATTTATGATAATATATACATGTAAATATGTCAATACATAAAATTTCTATTTATCTATAGTAATCTGTAGTAGTCAAACATTTGTGATACAAAGTATAGAGTTACTATACTCACCGTATTCTCACCTATGTATGTTTAATAACTAACATCTATGATTTACTAATTATCTATATTAGCACTATACATATAAAACCATACATGAATACGTGTTATAAACTAATACATTAATTACTATAATACAACTATACGATACATTTATGGGCACAAAACTAGAATTACTATCGTCACCATAGAGCTCATCTATATATGTTTAATGACTAGTATCTATGATTCACTAATTATCTATATTAGAGCTATACATATAAAATCATACATGGATACGTGTTATAAACTAATACATCAACTACTATAATACAGAGCTATACGATACGTTTCTATCTAAATACCTACTATCAATATAGTTTTATACATAATAACTGAATTAAATTTATTCACGTTTATCACAGAAATCAACAAATTCTAATCTATCTAATGACAGTGATTTCAAAATTTGAATCACCACTGACCTAGTATCTTTTGTAGTGCGAATCACTGTAAGTCCTGTACTTGCATCTAGCGTAGTCATAACACCTAAATACTCATACCCTTCTATAATCCGATTCACATAATTAGTATCACGAATATTAATTCTACAATAAACTGCGTCATCATCAATAGAACTAGAAATCTCTTCTACGCTTAATTTCATATATCTATACAACCCCATTTTCTTATAACTATAATAATGGCACAGATGGTTTCTCATATAACTCATAGACAATTATAGCAATGTAATAACTATGTAGAAACCCTACCTATTATACATCTATCTATTTTAAAAGTACTCCTGTATAGCCACAACTAAACGTATAGAAGTATAGTATACGTCATGACAAATACTATACTTCTATTGAATAGCCGTATTATATAGTAACAATCTTCATAAAAGATTACCCACTACGTAGTCTGTACTATGAAAGTAATACTTTCTATACTAAATCTATCAAGAATTCTTTAAATCGTTATGTAAAACGTTCTTTTTTATGCATATACTCACCATTATACTAATGACTACATCCAGAACAACCCATAGATTCACTACCGTCTACAGCTACTATCGCTTCTTCTTGCGTTTTACATTCCCTACGCATCATGGAATATGTTTCTAATGGTGTATCAATATATAAATGCACTTTCATTTGTGCATGTTTTGCCACATCAATTGGAGCACCGTCTTCATCAGTCATCTTGGTGATAGTGTGAGCCACAATAGTGCCGTGAGGTTGCATGAACTCAACTACATCTCCTACTTTAAAATTATTACGCTGTTCTAAATACGCATACCCTTCTGTTTCATTATATCCTGTTACTAATCCAATAAAGTCATGAGTTTGTGTGTTACTTGATTTGCCATAATTTTGAGCTGTTGCATCCGCCTTAGCAACAGAAAACCCTTCTGTATAAGGACGATGGGAAATTTTTTCTAATTCTTGAATCCATTCAGGGCGAACTCGATAATCATCGCCTTCTTCCAAATACGCATCAACTGCTTCACGATATACTTTAGTAACTGTTGCCGCATAATGAACAGATTTCATGCGACCTTCAATTTTTAAACTATCTACCCCTGCTTTAACTAAATCAGGAATATGTGCTAGTAAGCATAAATCTTTGGAATTAAAAATATAAGTCCCCATTTCATCTTCCTCAATCGGATAATATTCACCTGGTCGAGTCATTTCTACCAGTGCGTATTTCCAACGACAAGCTTGTGCACATTGTCCACGATTAGCATCTCTTGTTCCTGTAAAATAATTACTTAATAAGCATCGACCAGAATAGGATATGCACATAGCACCGTGAACAAAAGCTTCTACATCAATATCAACTGTATCTTTTAATATTCTAATATCGTCGATACTAACTTCACGAGCCATAACAACACGATCAGCTCCTAATTGTTTCCAAAATGCAGCTGTTGCCCAGTTAGTAATATTGGCTTGTGTACTAATATGTATTTCCATATGTTTAATTAAAGGTTTCGCCAAATAAAACAATCCTAAATCAGCTATTAATACAGCATCTACACCTATACCATCTAAATACTGAATATATTCTTCAAAACCTTCTAAATCTTTATTGTGTGGAATAATATTACAGGTAACATAAATTTTCTTCCCAAATGAATGAACAAACTCTACCGCTTCTTGTAATTCTTCCCGCGTAAAGTTAGAACTCCCAGCACGTAAACCAAAAGTTTTACCCGCACAATATACTGCATCGGCCCCATAACGGATTGCCATTTTCAACTTATCCATATTACCTGCTGGAGCTAATACTTCAATTTTAGGTTTCTTCATAATGATTGCCTTTCCAAACACTTACACTCATACCATCTCCTAATGGATAAATGGTAGTGTTAAATAATTCTTTATTTTCTATAAATGATAAATATTCTTCTAATCGTTTTGTAATTGTCTTAAAACGACGTGGTGTTTTTTTATTTCCTCTTACATACCCTCTAAATAATACATTATCCGCTAAAATGACTGCATTCTCGCTTAAATGTGGCATAATACATTCTAATTGACGTAAATATTGGCCTTTAGGTCCATCTAAGAAAACTAAATCATACGAGCCTTCTATAGTATGTAAAACATCAGTCGCATCACCTTGTAATAAAGTAATCTTATCTTTATAGGGAGACTGATTCACATAATACTGTGCCATCTTATACCGAGTCACATCTAGTTCAATTGAGGTAATATGTCCACATGATTTCATATTACTAGCAATTAATAGTGTAGAATATCCAATCGCTGTACCGATTTCTAACACAGATGTAGGGCGATATAAACTAATGATTTCTTCAAATAAATGTATTTCTGATTCACGTAAAATAGGTACTGCATTAACTACTGCATATACTCGTTGTTCATTCAGAATCTCCGTCATTTCCATAAATACTATCCACTACTTTCAAATGTTCTTCATAGGTTTTACTAAAATGATTATGTCCTTCTTTATCTGCTACAAAATATAAATAATCTGTAGGTGGTGCATATAATACTGCATCCATTGATTTTTTCCCAGGATTTGCAATAGGTCCTGGTGGATACCCCTTAACTACATACGTATTATATGGGCTCTGTAATTTTGTATCCGCTAATGTAATATGTGCTTTAGGATACCCTAGCACATACGCAATCGTCGCGTCCGACTGCAACGGCACACCTTCTTGAATACGTTTTTTAAACACTGCCGCAATAGTAGCTCTATCTTCATCAAATCGTGCTTCTTTTTCTACAAGAGAAGCCAATGTAACAAATTCAAAAATCGTCATATGATCTTTTTTCAATTGTTCTTTCACATCATTTGTAAAATAATCATTCATTTCAGATGACATAATTTTTAATATATCACGAGCTGATGAATTAACAGGAATATCATAAGTGCTAGGAAATAAAAATCCTTCTACACGATACGTAACTGGTTTTGTACTATTCATATATGAATAAGGCATGTAATCTTTAGCCGCTTCTAAAAAATCTTTAGCACTAACGATTTGTTTTTTTTCTAATTCAATAGCAATTTCTCCAATAGTATATCCTTCTGGAATTGTTATGTGCACAGATTTAACTCGTCCTTTTTGTAGTAAATGAATTAAATCGTATACATTAATATGTGCTGGTATTTGGTAATACCCAGTTTGCAGCTTATGCGTGTCACCACTGAGACGGAGCGCTAACCGAAATGCAAGAGGAGACCGAATTAGTCCTTTTTCATATAAGGCGTTAGTAATATCTGATCCTGTTTCATCATTTTGAATGATTAAAACTTGTGTGTCTTTCGTATTATCCCATGCATTAGGTAGGAAAAATATACCTAACAAGCCAAGAATAACAATACTAAGAATAATAGTAAAGATCGTTACAAAAATCTTCTTTTTAGCAGTCATATAGTAATTCCTTTCTAAATTATACATGTTATTATACCATATCCTTATAATAACAACAAAAATAGGGTTCCTTATGAAAGGAATCCTATTTTTAACGTTAATTTATAGTAGGAATGTCATATACGTATATGCATCAATTCATAATGCTACCATCGATACAAACGATATCTATATTACTCTTATAAAAAACTATACGCACACAATCATCAGTGATAAAAATATGATACTACTATAACTACATACATGTATCAAAATCGACAGATTCGATTATAAATCTTCACCATATTCAGCCATAACTAAATCTGCTACTGCATTAAATTCTTCTTCTGTAGGTTCTACATAAATATCTTCCCCATCTTCTTGGTCTTTTCGACAAATCATAATAGCTGGCTCATCATTATGTACATCTTCTGTAGGGATTAATACAGCATATTCTATATCATTATATGTAACTGTTCTAAATTCGATAAATTCAACAATACCATCTTCTGTATCAAATTGTACCACTGGATATTCCATATCTAATTCTTCTGCGGACATTGGGCCCTCCTATTGCTTCTTCATAGTATCTAATCTTGCTAAATAGCCTTGCAAAATAACAACAGCTGCCATTTTATCAATTACAAGTTTTCTTTTTTTACGGCTAACATCTGCAAAAATCAATGATTTTTCAGCCATAACTGTCGACAATCGTTCATCCCAAAATATAACTGGCACATGAATCACTTCTTGCATCTTATGTACAAATTCTTCTGTCTTTTCTGCGCGATCACCCTTAGTACCATTCATATTTTTTGGCATTCCTACAACTAATTGGTGAACTTCATATGCCTCTATTAATTCTTGCAAACGTTGGAAATCATTAGCTAAAGAAGTACGCCGTATAGTCTCAACTCCCTGTGCCGTCATTAGCAATGCATCACTGCAAGCAACACCTATTGTACGACTTCCTACATCAAGTGACATAATGCGCATATTATAAACCCTTAGCTTTTACATAACCAGTTACAAGTTCTTCAATAATCTCATCCCGTTCTAATCGTCGAATTTTAGAACGTGCGTTATTATAACTTGTAATATACGTTGGATCACCTGAAATTAGATACCCTACGATTTGATTGACAGGATTATATCCCTTCTCTTTTAAAGAGCGATATACATCACTTAAAATTTGATCTGGTGTAATCTCCACATCATCAACTTTTTTAAACATCATAGTTTCATCAGATATACTCACGGTAACCCCTCCTTTATAATAAATTCATCATATATTCATTATACTACATTTTGTCTATACGATAATATTCAAGTATATAATAAATTCTCTATAAATTATGTAAGTCTACAAATATTCATAGTTACTCGTACTATCCTATGTCAATCAATAGATTATAATTCTAGTAAGACCTCTAAGAATTGACCTACTATCATTTTACCATATGGCAAATAGTTTCTTTACCTACTGTTAATGCATCGTCTAAGGACTCTAGATTTTTACCACCAGCTTGTGCCATATCAGGACGTCCTCCGCCATTACCACCTGCAGTCTGTGCAACGGCTTTGACAATGTTACCAGCATGAATCCCCTTGTCTAACACGTCTTTAGTTGCCATGCAAACAAAATTTACCTTGTCTCCAATAGCAGCTCCTAATAAAACAACACCTGATTGAACGGTATCTCGCACCATATCAGCTTGTTGTCGCAATTCATTCATATCATTTGCTGAAACAGATGCCACTACCGCTGTTACAGAATTAACTGTAAATTTATGATTTAAAATACTATCAAGACTCGATGTAGCCAGTTCTTTTTTCGCCATTGCTAGGGCATGTTCAGTTTCTTTTGCCTCTGCCAAAACTTGTGTCATTCGTTCTACAATGGTAGCTGGTTTTGTCTTTAATTGATCTGCTAAATGATGAATAATCTGTCTATCCGCCTGTGCCATATCAATAGCTGCTTTACCAGTAACTGCTTCAATACGACGGACGCCTGCGCCAGTACCAGATTCAGAGGTAATCCGAAATGTTCCTACTACAGCCGTGTTAGGTACATGAGAGCCGCCACAAAGTTCAACGCTAAAGTCAGGTACGGTAACCACTCGAACACGATCACCGTATTTGTCACCGAATAAAGCCATGGCACCTTTTGCTTTTGCTTCCTCCATAGACATTTCTTGAATATCTAGTGCTTTCATCGCTAATATTTGTTCATTAACAAGTGCTTCAATTCGTGTCAATTCATCAGCTGTAACTGGAGAAAAATGAGTAAAGTCAAATCGTAAATACTCTGGCGTTACTAATGAACCAGCTTGATTTACATGAGTTCCTAATACTTGTTTTAATGCAGCATGCAATAAGTGTGTTGCCGTATGATTGCGTGCCATAGATAATCGACGTATTGTATCTACATCAAACGACACTGTCTCACCATCTGATATACTACCTTCTACAACAGTTCCTATGTGATAGACGGTTCCTTCTGGCAATCGTTTTGTATTGTGAATTTCAACTTTTCCCATGGGACCCATCATATAACCAGTGTCGCCTAATTGACCGCCACCTTCTGCATGAAATGGTGTTTCTCTCACAATAATAGTCACATCTTCACCATCTGTAGCTATTTTCACGCGTTCAGTGCCCTTGCCAATCATCAAAATATTAGAATCTGTTGCTGTTTCATTTTCTGTTAACGTTTCATGCGCCAAAAATTTAATTTCTGGAGTCATAACCTTAGCATCCACATCAGCTCTAGCTTCTCTGGCACGTATCCGTTGTTCATTCATAGCGCTTTCAAATCCGTCATGGTCGATGTGTAAACCTGCTTCCTTGGCAATTTCCTCTGTTAATTCCCAAGGGAACCCATAGGTATCATATAATTTAAACACTTCTACGCCTGAAACAACATCAGATTTTTCCTCTTTCAATTTTTCAATTAAGGAATGTAATAAGTCTAGGCCTTGTGCTAATGTTTGATTAAAACGCTCTTCTTCGTTAGCAACAACACGTTTTATAAAATCTTGTTTTTCCAATAAATTAGGTACATGTCCCCCTAAAATATCCATGACAGTATCGACTAACGATGTTAAAAACTGACCATTAATACCTAATAGCCGTCCATGACGAACAGCACGTCGTAAAATGCGGCGCAATACGTATCCACGGCCTTCATTAGATGGTAGCACACCATCCGAAATTAAAACACTGCAAGCACGAATATGATCGGCAATTACTTTTAAAGATACATCAGTATTAGCATCTTCATGATACGTAACATGAGCCATTTCTGCAGTTCGTTCAATTAATGGGAATATTAAATCTGTTTCAAAATTGCTTTCACATTCTTGTAACACAGATGCTAATCGTTCAAGCCCTGCACCAGTATCAATATTTTTTTGTGCTAATGGTTCATAATTGCCATCTGCAGTGCGATTAAATTGAGTAAATACCAAATTCCAAATTTCTAAATAACGATCACAATCACAACCTGGTTGACAAGTCGGCTCACCACAGCCACGTTCTGGGCCTAGGTCATAGAAAATTTCAGAATCTGGTCCACATGGACCTTCTCCAATTTCCCAAAAATTATCTTCTAATTTAAAAATATGACTTTCTTCTACACCACAGTCTAACCAATTATCCATAGCCTCTTGGTCATCCGGATATACTGTTACATATAGCTTTGATTTATCTAATTTAATAACTTCTGTTAAAAACTCCCAAGCCCAATGAATTGCTTCTGTTTTAAAGTAATCCCCAAAAGAGAAGTTACCTAGCATTTCAAAAAATGTATGATGTCGTGCTGTACGACCTACATTGTCAAGATCCCCTGTACGAATTGATTTTTGGCAAGTAGTAATACGTGTGCAAGGAGGTGTCAATTTACCTGTAAAAAAAGGTTTTAATGGTGCCATACCTGCCCCAATCAATAATAAGGACGGATCATTTTCTGGCACTAATGAAAAACTATCTAGTTTTAGATGTCCTTTACTTTCAAAAAAATCCAAATAAGCCTTACGAAGGTCATTACCTTTCATATACATATTCCCAGCCTCCTGTTGTTCATTTCTATCTGAATCTATCTACATAGAATCAATTATAAAGCGTCTCTTTATTTTACTATACTTAATAAATTTTTTCTATACCTAATCAGAAAGTAATATACTATACCTTTTTTCATTGATACATGGTTATATAATAATAAATAAATAATTGATATATACCTACTATTTTCCATCAATTTCTTATTACTATCTTCTCTATGAGTAGAATTTATGTAGTATACATCGCCATATTGTATCCACAGATATCACCTATAATAGAACTTTTCACTAACTGAAAAAAGTCACATACGAACTAAAAGTGATTCGTCAACCCCTAATAAGAACACTTCTTGTTCGTATGTAACTCATTTTTATACTCATATAGTGATACATAACAAATTATTTCATAACTCGTCTTGCTCCAAGATATCGTTCATGCCAATATCCAGAATCTAAGTCTGCTATGGCTACGCCACGACTAGTAGTAGCACTAATAAATTTACCATTTCCCACATAAATACCTGAATGAGAGGCGCCTGGTTCGTAGGTTTCAAAAAACACTAAATCACCAGGTCTCAAATTTGAACGAGATACATTTTGACCTACTTCATATTGTTCATCTGCTAAGCGCGGTAATGTAATTCCCGCCTTTGCAAATACATATTTAGTATACCCTGAGCAATCAAATCCTCGCGGTGTATTACCACCGAACACATAAGGAACACCTTTATATCGGTCCGCTTCTGCTAATAATGCCTTTACATCTTTCGTAAGACCTACATTAGCTGGAACACTATGATTAGTAACTTTTTTTACCTTTTTTTTCTCTTTTGATGAACCAACATTCTTTCCTATTGGTTTTCCCATTAATGCTTTATAGGTAGCAGGCCCTACAATACCATCCACTTCTAAACCATGATCCTTTTGAAATAAGCGGACAGCCCATTTAGTTTCTTTGCCATATGTACCTTGTTTATCAAAAGCTTTATAACCTTTTTTGATTAATTGCTTTTGAATCGACGTGACAACCTTTCCTTGGTCACCCATTCCATAAGAGGCACTTGCTAGTATCGTTACGCACCATGCAAACATAATGGTTAAGGCTAACACCCTAATTATATTAGATTTAGAGTTCATATCTGCCCTCACTTCTAGTTGTATATATTACGCTTTTTATTATCTGTATCACAATTAATAGTACTGCGAACCCAATATAGTGGCCTATGTTTAACTTCTTCAAATACACGTCCCACATACTCACCAATAATACCTATGCCAATAAGCTGAATTCCACCGAGGAAAAAAATTGCCATTCCCAACGTAGTCCAACCATTAACTGCTTCTCCGCTGAAATATACATATAAAATATGTAAAATCATTAATAAGCTTAGTAGTCCACATAATATACCTACATATAAAGCCATTCTAAGTGGAGCTCTAGAAAATGCAGCAATACCATCTAAGGCAAAACGAATCATTTTTCGTATACTAAATTTAGATTTTCCTGCAAAACGCGGTGGTGCCACAAAATGAAGTTCTGCTTGTCTGTAGCCTAAATCACCTACAATACCTCGCAAAAATCGACCATGTTCACGAAACCGTTTCAATGTTTCTAATGATTTTCGATTCATTAATCGGAAATCAGACCCACCTTCAACGATGGGCACTTCTGCCATTTTATTCATAAGTTTATAATAATATTTAGATGTAATGGCCTTAGCCCAACTAGCATCTTCAGTAGAATCACGAATCGTTCTAACTACATCATAACCTTGCTCCCATAGTTGAACTAACTGAGGTATTAATGCTGGAGGATGTTGCATATCGCCATCCATAGTAATGACGGCCTCTCCAGTAGCATAATCAAGGCCACATGTTAATGCTAACTGATGTCCAAAGTTGCGTGCTAAGAGCAGCACTTTAACACGACAGTCTTTTCTTGCCAAATCACGAAGTAACAAAGAAGAGCTATCTGACGATCCATCATCAACAAATATAACCTCATAATCATATGCTAATGCATTCATTTCTGTCACTACAGCATCATAAAATACTTTTATATTATCCTCTTCATTATAAACAGGTACTACAATCGATAGTAACATAGTTACCTCCTCTTTTATTTCTTTTATATTTTACTAAAAAATTCACACTTAAGCAAATTTATACAATTTTGTCATGCTATAAGATAGGTGTTAAACGCTCATTGTAGTACCTATCTATTTCCTCAAATATAAGAAATATAGGCATCTCTAGCTTCTATATCATGTCTAATTTTCATAAAATTATTTATTCGACACTCTTTATGTTCTTTCTAATATATACTATAATATATGTTATTCTCTTATCTCTATGAATGTAGAATATAGTATTAGAAAGGAGTTCTGCTCATATTATTTTCTATGATCAGAAATTATATATGTATACGCAAATAAATAATTATATCCAAAACATATGGTCATCCCATCGTAATTTTCTATATCTTCTATTGATATCCCTTATTGTTTATCTCGCAGGTAATCATATGATTACCATTACTGATCCAGTAGAGTCAAACTATGTACTAACCGCCAAAAATATGATTGATATTAACGAATATCTATCTCCCTATATTTTATATCATTACTGGTATGACAAACCTATTTTTTACTACTGGGAGTTAATTGCTAGTTATAAACTCTTTGGATTTAGCAACTTTACCAGTCGTCTTCCATCAGTCATAACAAGTTTACTAGCACTTATCGTAGCATATACAGCTGTCAATCACATACTTTCAAAAAAAATAGCCCTCACGACTACGATTATCTTGGCAAGTTCGTTTGAGTTTTGGCTACTTTCTAAAACAGCGATTACAGATATGACACTATTCTTATGTATAATATCCACCTTATTATTATTTTATATAGGCTATACGTCAAACACTCACAAATCTAACTATTATCGATTAGCCTATGTGTGTGCAGCTTTTGCCATATTAACAAAAGGTCCCATTGGTTTTCTTCTTCCTGGACTAATTATCCTCATTTTTTTACTGTTACAGCGAAATCTAAAAGAATTATTACACTTGCAATTGCCATTAGGTCTTATCATTGTTTGTGTCGTAGGTGGTAGTTGGTATATGTACATGTATATAACCCATGGTATTGCATTTATTGATACTTTCTTCGGCGTCCACAACATGTTACGAGTAACACAATCAGAGCATCCAAAACAAAATGTATGGTATTTTTACATCATAATTACAATCATCGCTACATTCCCTTGGGGCATAGTATCAGTATATCAATGGATACGCACAATACCCAATATATCACATCTCTATATAAAAATTAAATCTTTATTTAGCAAACATGATCCGTTGTCAACATTTCTATGGGTATGGGCCTTAACAACTATTCTAGTATTTCAATGTGTAGCTACCAAATACACGACATATACATTTCCTGCTCTGTTTCCTTTAACTCTATTAATCGCTCGTTCCTTGCAATGGAATCTAAAAACTATAGCTCGTGTAGCAGCAGTCATCGGTACTATCTATATCATACTCTCCGTTACCATCGTTCCCGTGTTAACTACCAACGCCTCTGGCTTTGTTATTAGTCAATATCTTAATCAATATGCTAATCCATCTTCCATTGTTGTTAGCACTAACACCTATTATAATTCAGTTAATATTTACAGTCATTTTACTAATTATAGATTATCTACGCAAAGTAATATGCCTAGTAATAAAGCAAATACAATCAGTTGGGATGTTCTGTACTTTATGCCTTTTAAAGATGTAGAAACATTACCACTCACTAAAGATGTCTATTTAATAACAACGAAACCAATCGAATCGATTGATATCATCAAAGATAAAGAATCCTGGCATGTATGTGTCACTACTGGCAATCAATTTTTATATTGCCGAAAAGCTAACGATAATTAATTTTCTGATGAATCGGATTAGACTATATTCTCTTAATACGACACCATCTTCCTCTCTATCTACGGCTATATATTATAATACATACCTCCTTCTAATATATAAATAGTATCGCCGTTAACATACTAGATTAACTACTAAGCTAAACTCATAATAAAATTACAAACAAACTCCATCTATCCCATTTTTCATCTACATAGCTATCATGAATGACCAAAATTATATACTATATTCATAGTAAACTCTAAGAACAACAAAAACACCTTCAACTACATTTGTAGATGAAGGTGTTTTATTTTCACTATATGTAATTATTATCTTATATCGTCGATCCTATACAAAAATACTCTTAATCATATGAAAACAGATATATAAACTAATTCTTAATAAGGTAATTATAATATGCCATACAAATTTCTCTATATTATAAATCAGCTGCATCAATATATTTTTGTAGTTCTTCTTCCGCTTCTATAATATCTTCATTAAATGCACCAGCAACAGCCGGATAGCGACCGACTTCGATAGTGTGAACGATAGCATCATCTCTACCATTTTTGTAGATGCCAATCCAAATACCAGAAAACTCACTTTCAAACCATTCGACAGGCTGATCCGTTTCATCAAAACGAATCGTTATATTTCCTTTTCCCAGTGTTTCTAGTAATTCTATTTGTTCTGATTCACTCAATCCCGTTTTTTCTACATACAAAGTATACGTATTGCCTTGTTCACGAAAATCTTTCATGGCATTTTTCAACTCATTTAAAACAGCTTGAAGATTTGATAAGGAATTAGTCATCTCGTTTTTTTACCTCCACGCCCCATTCCATTAAAACATGTATAACTCGCGAAATCACTTCGGGTAATACCTTTGCTACTACAGAAGACGGTTCGAGACCGATTTCTAAGGAAAATGGTTCTACCCCTATTACAGTAGCTGCTTCTAATGGTTCTTCTTGCAGTGCACGAATACGTAAAATATCTTGTATTCCCACTTCATGGGCAGAAATATTTTTTGTAAAATAATTTTCTACTTCTTGATGTGTAAACTCATACACTGTACCTGGTTCTTCTCCTCCATTAATAGCATCTACTAAAATGAGTCGCTTCATGCCATCCATATAGGATAACAATTCCATTCCCATCGTTCCACCATCAATAATATTAATAGCTGGAGTAAAAAAGTAGTTATCTTTCAATGTATTAATAACGTGAACGCCAAGGCCTTCGTCTGTTAATAAAATATTCCCGACTCCTAACAATGTAATTGTATTATTTTCTGGCAACATCATCTTCATCCTCTATATCATGCATATCAATAGGGTCATGCGCATAATATTTCATACCAGTTACCATGCTTGATACTTCACCAGACTCTTCCATAACATCTTCACGAAATGCCATATATACATGAATAACTGTAAACAACAAGAAAATCCATGCAATATAATGGTGAATAATGTGTACTCGATATTCTCCAATCATAGCATTAATAGGGTTAAATATAACAGCAATCCAACTATGAGGTTCTACCATAGCATACATAGCAAATCCAGTAACTATCTCGAAGAAAAATAATACATATACCATCATATAACTTGTACGAGCTAAAGAATTCCTCAAATATGTATCATAATGCTTCTGTGGTAACATTAAGTAGTGAATCGTTGTTTCTCGTAAACCGCGCCAATATAGTTTTTGATTAAATTTAGGCATCAATCGATCGCCACGGTTTCTAATCGCACCAGCAATTCTAAAAATAAAAGAAAAAGTTAAAATAAACCCAGCGATAAAATGGATACGTCGTATCATTTCCATAGAAAACCAGTTATTGATTGCAAAAGTTGGTTCCTTACCAATCAAACCTGCAAAGCCAGGATCTCCAATATATAGACCTGTCCAGAATAATGCAGTCACGCTCAATACCATTAGCCAATGAAAAATGCGTAGCCACAAACTAAAAACTACATAGGCCTTTTTATCAGAATGAATTAGCATTGTTATGTCACTCCTTATTTACACAAAGCATCTGTATTAACAGACGCAATTTTTTTACCCTCTTTGTTATATAAATGTGTAGCACATGCCAAACAAGGGTCAAATGAGTGAACAGCTTTTAAAATTTCTAATGGCTTTTCTAGTACTTTTACACGGGTATCAATCATAGTATCTTCATATGCACCATGCTCATTAGCGATAGTTCTTGGGCATGCATTCCATGTTGACGGAACAATACATTGATAGTTTTCTGTACGCCCGTTTTTAATATGAACCCAATGTCCTAATCCACCGCGCGGTGCATCTAATACGCCAACGCCTTTAGCTTCTTCTGGCCAAGTTTTAGGATCCCATTTTGTCATATCTGCTACAGCTACATCCCCTGATTTTATATTTTTAATCAATTTATTATAAAAATATCGACTCATGGTTGCCGCCACTTGAGCATCTAGGGCGCGACAAGCTGTACGACCTACAGTAGAGCACATCCATACGTGTGCTGGCACGCCAAGAATGTTAGACACCGCTTCAATCTGACGAACAATCATAGATTCTGCCCATGTTGGTTGTGTAATAATACCTTGTTTTATTTTTGTATATACTACAATATATTTTGCTAATGGCCCCACTTCACAGGTCTTTCCTTTAAAAGTTGGTGATTTTATCCAAGAGTATTTCTTAGTTTCATCCAAAAACTCCCATTTTTCTTTAGTCCCTGTTTTTGGTCCTGTGAAGTTTGCTTCTGTAATCCCTTCACTAGGATGCAAAGACTGCGTTCCATCAGGATAATTAAACCATGAATGTTCAATTTCTTCACTTAAAAATTCAGGATTCATTAAATCTTGACCTTCTAACGGTATAAACGTAGCATGGTCTACACCAGCACCAAAGTTTTCTACTACACCATTAGAGCGAGAAACAGCTTTTTTAAAGTAATCACCATTAGAAATGCCTGTATATGGTTCATCTGGATATCCGCCATAGGATAAAACGCGTTTTTTAGATAAACCGCCTCCATCAACCATACCAGCTTGTACATATATTTTACCGATTGCTAACACGTCTGGTAAATAAAAATTATCTACTAAATTTCTCGTTAAAGAAATAGATTTATCTACTTCTGCCAATCGTTGTGTATTAACTGGTGCATTCATATCATTCATGGAAATAGCACAAGGCATACCGCCTACAATATAGTGAGGATGCGGATTTTTACCACCAAATATAACATGCGGTGTCACGATATTACGCTGTTGATCTAAAATATTTAAATAATGAGATATGGCCATCAAATGCACTTCTGGTGGCAACAATTTATAATCAGGATGATCCCACCACTGCGCAGAAAAAATTCCTAATTGACCACTATCAACAATTTTTTTAATTTTATTTTGAATAGCCGAGAAATACTGTGTAGATCCCTTAGGATAGTCTTTCGGATATGCTGATGTATCATCTTGATACTCTTTAGGTTCCAATCCTGATACATTATAGGTAGCTAATATATTCTCTTGTAATTGTGCTGTTTTACTAGGATCAGCTGCCAATGCTTCTATAGGACTCACCCAATCTAATGCATGTAAGTGATAAAAATGGACAATATGGTCATGCACCTCTAGGGCACTGTGCATAATATTTCTAATGTAATTGGCGTTTTTAGGGATTTGAATACCTAACGCATCTTCTACTGCTCGAAGTGCAGCCAATGCATGGGTAGATGTACAAACTCCGCAAATTCTCTGCACAAACGCCCATAAATCACGAGGGTCTCGATTTTTAGCCACTAATTCGATACCACGCCAAGCTGTACCACTAGATAATGCATCAGTCACTTTACCTGTGGTTTCGTCTACATTAATTTCTACTCTCAAATGCCCTTCAATACGAGAAATTGGGTCTACTACAACACGCTTCATTAATCATTTCCTCCATCATGATGGTTATTCTTATTCATCGTTTCATTCCATAAGCCAGCTTCTTTTAAACGTTTTTCTTCTTTTAAATCTTCATATTTATTTTTTGCTAATGTTAATGCGCCATGTGCTACAACAGCCCCAGTTGCTGCAAATCCAGCAATAGTACCTACCGTATCCGCATTAGTGATTGTATTGGCCATCGGAATATCTGGTAATCGTTTATAAAAATTATCATTATCCCAAAAATCTTTTTCAGAACAACCAATACAACCATGTCCCGATTGAATAGGATAAGAAAGTCCGTTCCACCACCGTAAATTACCACAAGAATTATAAGTTTCTGGGCCTCGGCAACCTACTTTATATAAACACCAACCCGCTTTTGATGCATCATCATCAAATTTTTCCACAAATAATCCCGAATCAAAAAAGGCGCGACGATAACATGTATCGTGAATACGATTACCATAGAATTGTTTTGGTCTTCCTTGAATATCTAACGGTGGAATCTCACCAAATAATGCATAATGCATAATAACGCCTGTCATGACTTCTGGAATTGGAGGGCAACCTGGCACTTTAATAATAGGTACACCAGAAACAACAGATGATACTGATACAGTATTAGTTGGATTTGGTTTAGCTGCTTGAATCCCGCCCCATGCAGCACAAGAGCCATATTCGATAATAGCAGAGGCCCCTGCTGCACATTCTTTAAGAACTTCTACAAATGGTCGTCCTCCTACAGAACAGTACACGCCATTTTCATCAAGAGGCACACCGCCTTCAACTGCTAGTATATATTTACCAGATTTATTAGCAACAATCTCTTTTAAATGATGTTCTAATGGTTCACCAGAAGCGGCAGCCAATGTATCATCATATTCTAAGGCAATCATATTTAAAATAACATCAGAAGCAAATGGAGATGTAGAACGAATAAATGATTCATCACAACCTGTACATTCATGGCCATGTAACCAAACCACTGTCGGTAATTCTTTAGTTTCTGCTGCCTTAACAACAGTATCTAACATGGTTGGTGGCAAACCTAA
Source organism: Veillonella montpellierensis (assembly GCF_947090115.1). Taxonomy (NCBI): domain Bacteria; kingdom Bacillati; phylum Bacillota; class Negativicutes; order Veillonellales; family Veillonellaceae; genus Veillonella; species Veillonella montpellierensis. The sequence goes on along the minus strand of NZ_CAMUMS010000001.1, from coordinate 118,163 downwards.
TACAGCCGTCAACGCTACACATGACTTAACAAATGTGCGTCGACTTAATTTACGCTCTTGAAAGAGTGTCCATAAGCTATTCATACGTTCTTTCACTGGAGTTATCCCCCTTATTAATAATCTTACACTTTGCATTTATAAAATATATAATCAATAACATGGATACATATCACAAAAATATTCCATAATCATAGTATACCATGTGCATCTATAAATTTCTAGAAAAATAATTTGATAATATAAGGTTTTACATCTATTTTATCGTGAATAAATATATGTCAGTTATAAAAAAAATTTACCCTTAGTTTATAAAATCAAACATATCAATTTATTAAAAATAACCGTATAAAAGCCAAATTAATTTGAACTTTTATACGGCATGTATTTTGTATGTCATACAATGTAATACATCTTGTAATGAGATTAGACTATCCTAGATATAAGTAATAGTTACCTATTCTTACAACTGAGCAATAAATTTCTATACATAAACACATCATTCTATCTCACTTATGATGTACCAATGTTATCCTTTTAATTCGTGAATTAATTCTTCTAATACAGAAGCTTTCTTATATCCTGCTATACGATCCAGTTCTTTTCCTTCTTTAAATAGTAGTATCGTAGGAATTCCTTCCACGTCATACGTTAAGCATAATTCCTTAACAAGGTCTGCATTAACACTAAAAAATGTAGCTTCTTTATCCAAATCGATTGCTAGTTGTTCTAATTCAGGGCTCATTACTTTACAAGGAGCACACCATTCAGCCCAAAAACATACTACAGATAAGCCATTTTGCAACAATACTTTTTGATTAAATTCTTCTACACTAGTGATTTCAATGAAAGCCATCATGCACACTCCTTATCATTATATTAATGATTATCATATAAGAAAACCGCCCCTAAAAGCGGTTATGGCAAGCAATCAATAAGCCGAGTTCTGTTCTGTTTACACAGTGACGATTATCTTTCTAGACGTATGGTCACCCATACGTTCAAGCGGCACAACCCGAAAGGTCGGCGGGCCACCTCAACCCTTTTCTATTAGGCCTTGCTCCAGATGGGGTTTACCAAGCCAAACTTGTTACCAAGTTGCTGGTGCGCTCTTACCGCACCGTTCCACCCTTACCATATATTTATGGCGGTCTTCTTTTCTATGGCACTTTCCCTAAGGTTACCCTCGCCAGACGTTATCTGGCATCCTGCCCTATGGAGCTCGGACTTTCCTCGAACTATAATAGCTCGCAATCGTCTTTCATACTTGCTCTATTTAGTCTAGCACAAATACCGATAGAAAAGCAACTGTCCACAAAATAATATATATATTAGTTTCTGTGGTTAACTCTTAACAAAAAAGAAATCTTGTTGTTCTTCATAGGGCATAATCGAAATAGTGGAATCAATTTCGTGTATATGAGGAGAAATGTAGCTAGCAATGCCTATAGCTACACACTCTTCTGTACCAAAATGGCCTGCATCAACAACCAATATCCCCAATTCCTTTGCTAGTTGCATATCATGATACTTTACATCACCTGTGATATACGCATCAGCGCCTCTAATAGCTGCTTGTGTAATAAATTCTGCTCCACTACCAGAACAAATAGCGATGCGTTGAATTGCATCTTTTTTTACCCCTCCTGCACGTACTCTTGCTTTTGGTAAGACATGCTGCACATACTGTATAAGCTCTTTATAATTCATCGCTATTTCCAAGTCTCCTAGGCGCCCCAAATAATGCACTGCTTCTGGTTCTTTCAAAGGAAATACATCATAAGCAACTTCTTCATAGGGGTGTACTTTTAACATAGCCTGTATCACATTAGAAAGTATCTTTCCCGGTACTAGTGTTTCAATCCTTTCTTCCTCTACTACTTCCATTTGCCCTAATTTTCCAATAAATGGATGCGCGTCTTCAATAGGTGTAAATCGGCCTTCTCCAACACTACTGTATGAACAACCCGCATAATTCCCCATACTACCTGCTCCCGCTATGCCTAACGCCCGTCGTACACATTCACTATGAGATGTAGGGGCATATACAACTAGTTTATATAATGGTGAAGACCCTGTTTTTACGAAACCTAAAGAACCTTTCAAACCTAGTTTACTAGCTAGCATATCATTAAGTCCATCCTTCGCAATGTCTAAATTAGTATGCGCACTATATACAGCTATATTAGATTGAATAAGCGAATATAACAATTTACCGATGGAAGTAGTCTTATCAATATGTTTTAGACCTTTAAAAATAAGAGGATGATGACTAATTATCATATTAATATCATGGTTAATCGCATATGAAACTGCCTCTTCTGTTACATCTAAAGTTGTCAGAATACCTGTAACTGTTTCTCTTCTATCGCCTACCATCAATCCTGGATTATCCCATGACTCTGCTAAGGAAAGTGGCGCCCATGTTTCCATTACTTGAATGACGTCTTCTACAAGTAAACTCATAATAATTCCTCCAGCTCCTTAATACACTGTTGCGTTTTTATAAATTTATTGGTTCGGCGCAATGCAATGGTCATACTTTCTAATACTGATTGATACTGATGAATAAAATTTTCAATGTATTGTCTCCATAAAAGCGGCCTTTCTTCTGCCACTAATGCTCCAACCATCCACAATATAGAGTCTTTAGGTAGATTGGCATATATATCTTTATCCAAACTAGCAGGATCTAATAAATCTTTTTTTATAGCTAGCCATGCTTGATATAGTTTTCCCATATCGTACATAATAATTTCTTTGATAATGCAGTAGCCCTCTTCTACCATATATTGCCGTAATTCTGCTTGACCATTTTGTGGTTGCACTACATAAAAGTCTAATAACTCTGGTGCTTCTCTTATAATATCACGCATTAAAAATCCACCCATGCCACAAATAACGGCACCTGTTAGCTCTCCTACCTTTGTATTTTGTAGACCATTACTTAATCTACATTCAATATATGATGTTAACTGACATGACTCAATATATCGTTTTGCCGTCTCCAATGGTCTTGCATTTACATCAATAGCAATAACCCGACCGGCCTTTTTCTCCTTAATCATGGCTACTGCCAGATAGCCATGATCAGTTCCTACATCGGCAATAACACCTGCTTGTGGAACAATATCTAATATAGCCTGTAATCGCTTCGTTAATTTCACAGTACACCTCTTTATGACTGATACTCTATAGCAAATAGATACATCACATAACTAGTACTTACTTCACACTTATAATAATCGCCATTCTATAAAAGTTCAAGTTCTACTTATATCCTTTTTCTTTCTAGTGGATATAAACAAAGATAGACATCTATATTGAATTAGAGAAAACTAATACCAATATAAATGTCTACTAAACTATCCTATCTTGTATATTATATAGAATGTATCTGGTGGGCCCACCTGGGTTCGAACCAGGGACCGACCGGTTATGAGCCGGTTGCTCTACCACTGAGCTATAGGCCCATGCGATTAATCATCTTCATAATTATACTCAATTTTTCAGTTTATCGTCAAGGATATTTTATAATTTCCTTCAATATTTTTTTGCCTTGTATATCTTCTTGTGCCCATGTCAAAGGTACAACTGTAATCATATCATTTCTGCTATAATATACATCACTATCTTCTTCACTAAAATCTTTAACAACCGTACCAGCAACCCAAAAATAATTACGTCCTCGCGTATCAATACGAGGATCAATAATATTTACATATTTTTGATACCCTTGTGATGCAATTCGAACTCGTGACCAATCATATGGTCCATTATAAGGAATATTAACATTTAATAATCCCTTATAGTCATGTTCTAAAAAAAATTTAGTAATAAACGTTTCTATAAAAGGAAATAAAGTCGATACATGATTTGCATTATACTTTTCAACAGATAATGCTAATGATGGAATGCCATAAAAAAGGCCCTCCATAGCTGCTCCTATAGTCCCAGAGTATATTGCATCAGAGCCTAAATTATATCCATGATTAATACCTGATATAAATAAATCTGGCATATCTTCCATTAAATAGTACGATAAAGCAAATTTAGCACAATCTGTAGGTGTCCCTGTAAGGGAGTAAATCTTTAATGCATCCCTATCTGTAAAAATTTTCTTCATATGTATGGGATTATCAATTGTTAACGCATGTGATTTAGCGCTCTGCTCCATGGCTGGTGCTATAACAGTAACTCGATGACGCTTTGCCAAATAATCTGCCAAGTCTCTCAAGCCTTTTGCCTCTACACCATCATCATTTGTCATTAAAATATGCATATAACCTCCTAAAAAAGAGTCGCCTTTTTATGTATTTACATGATAGCGACTCTTTATATTCTATTTGTTTCCCACATCATTCATGCGCGTTAATTTAATATCTGACATGGATACAGCACGAATATGTTTTGTATGATGCCACTCTGTTTTATGACGTCTAAAGAACCCTAAAATATTAATAATCATCCATGAATATACAAAAATAGGATAAATTAAGTAATATAAATATATCTTAAAGGGCACTTTTATTTGTAATAGAATCAATAATGGAACTACATATTGTGCAATGCCTATGAAAGAAAGCACTGACATTGGCAAAATTTGTTGCCAAAGGCTCGTATAAATAGGTGCTACATATGTATTTACTAGGGATAGCAACAACATAATGGTAGACAACATCATAAAATAAGGTCCACTGACTTGCATGATGCCATCCAGGATTTTAATATTTCGTTGTCGTATACCAGCTATGAATAACTGAGGAATATATCGTCCAGCACAATCAAATTGTCCTTGTGCCCATCGCAATCGCTGATTCCACGATTGCACAAAAGTTAATACCTTTTCATCATAAATAATTGCATCATGAGCCCAACATGTACGAATGCCTCTTGTTAACATTTTCATGGAGTATTCCATATCTTCTGTTAAACTCGTACAACCCCAGCCATACTTTCGTACAATATCAGATCTAAAACACATCCCTGTACCGCCTAATGCAGTAGATAAACCTAATCGATATTTTGCTAAATGCACCATATGATTGACCATCCAAAAAGCGATTGAAAAGCATCCAGAAATCCATGTATCCACTGGATTTTTAGCATTTAAATAACCTTGGATAATATGCTCTCCCTTTTCTAGATGCCAATTCATTTCTTGTAAAAATTTAGGATGCACTAAATTATCAGCATCAAAAATACAAAATGCATCATAGTTAGTGTCCATAGATAATAATCTATCAAACATCCATCCCATGGCATACCCCTTACCTTTAGCCCTCGCATCTGTTCTCTCATATACGATGGCCCCGGCTTGTTCTGCTACTAACTTTGTGTTATCAGTACAATTATCTGCCACTACAAAAATATCAAACAACTCCTTAGGATATTCTTGTAGTTTCAAGTTATCGATAAGTGAAGCAATAACACACGCTTCATTATGCGCACAAATAATAATAGCAAAACGGTTTTTAGGAGCATATATTTTAACTTCTTTATGTTTCCATAAACCTACAAACATTAAAATCAATAGATATATAGTATATATGAAAATAATTATTTGGATAGGAATTAACAATAGATCTAAATAGTAATCCATTTAATTTCCTCCACTCTATTTGAATCTATTGAAAAGTGTATTAAGTATACCAAATAGTGCATACAAAACAAATATCAAAACAGCCCATGCATGCCAATTAAGTATCATTCCAATAATAAATAAAAGTACTACAATTCCTATAGCAATCTTATGCATAACATCTGCACTTTTACCTTTAAAGTCTGGATAATGCACATTGCTCACCATCAAATAGCCTACAACTATCATGGCAATTAGCACAATAATCGGTGATACACTAACTCCACATAAAACATATGTTGCTACCATACATCCTGCTGCTGGAATAGGTAACCCTTGAAAATATCCGTGTACTTCTTCTGTCATAATATTAAATCGTGCTAATCGGAATGCACCACATACGGCAAAGGCCAATAACGGCACATATGATAACCAGCCCATGCCAAACAATTCTTTAGAAAACAACAAAAATGCTGGAGAAACACCAAATCCCACTACATCTGCTAATGAATCTAGCTCACGCCCCAGAGGACCTGCTACACCTAAGGCTCTTGCAATTCTTCCATCTAGAGCATCTGCTAACAAAGATAATAATACGCAAATAGCCGCCCCTTCATAATATCCCTTAGCGGACATAGTAATTCCTATGACACCAAAGGCCAAATTAGAGCTTGTGGCTATGCACGGAAATATCGATCTATTCATGACTTGGCAACCTCCCAATCACAGTATCTCCTCCAGAAATATGTTGTCCTTTTTTTACCAGTATTTCCACATCCGTAGGCATACATATTTCTGTACACGATCCAAACTTAATCATTCCATATAACTGTCCTTTTTCTAAATGAGATCCTAAGTCTGTCCATGAAATAATTCTTCTAGCTAATAATCCCGCAATTTGAGTAACTAATACTTCTATTTTTCCATTGTCAATACAAATAGTATGACGTTCATTCTCAAATCCTACTTCTTTTTTATAGGCAGGTAAAAATCCGCCACATGTATATTGTCTAAAAGTAATTTCTCCTTCAATTGGTGCTCGATTAACATGAACATCAAATACAGAAAGAAATATAGTCACTTTTTTTACTTTTCTGTTAAGGAATAAATCCTCATAAACTTCAGAAATATCCATAACTTTGCCATCTGCTGGCGACAAAATAAGATTTTCACCTTTAGGAATCGTACGTTTAGGGTTTCTAAAAAAATATAGAAAGAAACATGCCAGCACAAATGGAATAATTGCTAAAAATTTTAATATAGATGAACTAGCTACATTCCATATGATAATAGCCAAAATGAACATAGCTCCTATCAATACAAATCCATCTTTTACAATACGCCCTGTTGGCATAGTGTATCTCCCTCCTAGTTTTTATTAGTTTTTACCGCAAACATAAACTTAGGTAACGCAACCATGCGAGTAATTCGTTTTGGTTCTAGATACAATCGATATAACCACTCTAATCGGTGACGTTGCATCCATTGAGGTGCTCTAGGTATATTACCTGCCAATACATCAAAAGAACCTCCAACTCCCATAGCTACTACACCATCAAGCTGTGATAACCGTTGAGCAATCCATTTTTCTTGCTTTGGCACACCTAAAGCAACAAAAATCAATTTAGCTCCCCCATCTTGAATCGTCTTGATAATATTTTTTTCTTCATCAGCATTAAAAAAGCCGGAATGTATGCCCACTATATTGAGTGGTCCCACTTCCCGCTGTAAATTATCTACTGCTTGTTGAGCAACACCATCAGCAGCGCCTAGGCAATAAATAGGTGTATTTTTAGTAGCTGCCATTTTAAATAATCGACGAGTCAAATCAATCCCTGTTACACGTTCCGGGAAATGTTCTCCTTTTTGTTCAGCCGCCCATAATACACCTGCACCATCTGGCACCACTAAACTCGCCTGATTTAATATATTCTTTAATTCTTCATCTTCTCTAGCTAACATTACCATTTCAGCATTTGCCGTGGCTACAATATGTAGCCCCGGCTGCTTCATGAATCCATAAATCCGTTCTACAGATTCACCCATGGTAACTGCATCAATAGGTATAGATAATACCTTTAATTGATTACGCAAATTCTCACACCTCATATATTAGCAACTATAATTAGGCGCTTCCACTGTAATATTAACATCATGTGGATGACTTTCTTTAAGCCCTGCTGCTGTAATTTGAATAAATTGTGTATTTTCAATCATTTCTTCTATTGTATGGCATCCACAATATCCCATGCTAGCACGCAACCCACCAACCATTTGGAATATAGTATCTGCCAATGTGCCTTTATAAGGAACACGTCCTTCAATACCTTCTGGTACCAATTTCTTGGCTTCTGATTGAAAATAACGATCTTTACTGCCTAACTTCATAGCTCCTAAACTACCCATGCCACGATATACTTTATAACTACGTCCTTGATAGATAACAGTTTCTCCTGGACTTTCTTCAGTACCAGCTAGAATATTCCCCATCATAACGCAATTAGCACCTGCAGCAATCGCTTTAGCAATATCACCTGAATATTTAATGCCCCCATCAGCAATAATTGGTACTCCATAACGTCTACCAATTTTAGCTGCTTCATATACAGCAGTAATTTGTGGTACACCAATTCCCGCAATAATCCGTGTCGTACAAATGGAACCAGGTCCAATACCGACCTTAACAGCATCTGCCCCAGCTTCAATTAAAGCTTCCGTTCCTGATGCTGTTGCCACATTACCTGCAATAACAGGCATATGTGGATAAGTCGCCTTTATATCCTTCAATGTACGTAACACACCTGCTGAATGTCCATGTGCTGTATCTACAATAATCACATCCACATTAGCAGCTACCAATGCATCCATGCGATCATATAAATCTTTACTAACACCCACCGCTGCGCCAACTAATAATCGACCATCACTATCTTTTGCTGAATTAGGATATTTAGTAGCCTTTTCAATATCTTTAATTGTAATTAAGCCCTTCAACATACCTTGACTATCAACAAGAGGTAGTTTTTCAATCCGATGTTGTCTTAATAATTCTTTAGCCGTTTCTAATGATGTTCCTACAGGTGCTGTTACTAAATGTTCTCTAGTCATGCAATCGCCAATCATCTTAGATAAATCACTTTCAAATCTCATATCACGATTGGTAATAATGCCTACTAACTTGCCATGTTCTGTAATAGGGATGCCAGAAATAGCATATTTGCTCATCAGATTTTCTGCTTCTGAAAGCAAATTTTGAGGACTTAAATAAATAGGATCAACAATAATACCATGCTCAGATCGTTTTACTTTATCTACTTCACCAGCTTGTTCTTCAATGGTCATATTTTTATGAATAACGCCTAATCCACCTTGTCTAGCCATGGCAATAGCCATCTTTGACTCTGTAACCGTATCCATACCAGAACTAATCATAGGAATGTTCAAATGAATAGTTTCTGTCAATTGTGTTCCTAATTCTACCTCATGAGGTAATACATCAGATGCAGCTGGCACTAATAACACATCATCAAAAGTAAGTCCTCGTAAACCGAATTTATCATCTCTCATGGTATATATCCTTTCTAAGCAGTAGCGTACTAAAGTATATTAACCATCACAAACCTACTAAAGCCTACTATATGTATTGCTAATATAATACAATCCGTTCTAGTATGTCGTTTTATCGTTCGGAACGAAGAACGCCACCTTCCATAAATTCATCTGCCTTTAAATCAACAAACATGACTTTTACCGCTTCCATAGGCACACCGATAATATCAACTGTAGCTTTTGTAATTGCACTAGCTAATTCTTTTTTCTGTTCTTTTGTACGACCTTCAACAAGCTCTACATGAATCATTGGCATAATCATTACCTCCATCATAAAACCGAAATAGTGAATTTCTATTACTTAATTATACGTCATAATGCCTCTATATGACAACACTATAATGCCTCTATATGACAACACTATAATACCTATATATGAGAACACTCTAGTAAAAGTTACCCTCTTTCATTTTAGAATCGTACACCATTTAGAAAATTAAATGGCAGCATATCTTCTCTTAAGATTGTCACTTCTTATTCAAACAAAACAAAGTAGATTAGATTCTATGACTACTATGGCCACATAGATTATATCTACATCATCATTAATTTGAGCATTGAGTATGAAAGAATGCATCGTAAATTCAATTATTATTGACAACTTATCACGAAGCATAGGTAAATAGATATGAAATTATGCTGTATATAACAAAAAATACTATTCCTATCAACTATAGAGAATGCGTAAAAATTTACTACCAAATCGTTCTTTCAATTCATCGTCTACATAAGTGCGTAACGATTCTATACCAACAGATTTTATATAATCATCTACATCATGTCGTGCTTCTATTAAGATATCTATATCCTTAATGATATGAGCAATCCGCAAATCTGGTAGTCCAGATTGTGCTAATCCAAATAATTGACCAGACCCACGCAATAGTAAGTCTTGCTCAGCTAATTCAAATCCATCTTGGATATGTGTCATTAACTGTAATCGTTCTTGTGCCGCTTCACTAGTAGAATCGCTCACTAATATACAATAGGATTGAGTAATACCACGTCCTACACGCCCTCTTAATTGATGCAATTGTGCCAACCCAAATCGTTCTGCCCCTTCAATACAAATAACTGTTGCATTAGGCACATTAACACCCACCTCAATAACAGTAGTGGATACTAATAATTGAATAGCACCGCTCTTAAATTGGCTCATAATAGTTTCTTTTTCACTAGCAGGCATACGTCCATGTACTAAGCCTACAGCTATGGAATCGCCAAAATATTCGATAAGTTCTAAATATAGATTTTCAGCTGCCTGTAAATCAAGTTTTTCCGACTCCTCCACTAAAGGACAAACTATATAAATTTGATGACCTAATGACATTTCTTTACGAAAAAATGCTAATAATCGCTTTTTATACGATGAATTAACTTTATATGTCAATACTGGTTTACGGCCTGGAGGCATTTCTTTAATTAAGCTCACATCTAAATCACCATATATCGATAAAGTCATCGTCCTAGGAATCGGAGTAGCACTCATAATTAAAACATGTGGATATCGCCCTTTTCTTTGCAGTAGTGCTCGTTGTTCCACCCCAAATCGATGCTGTTCATCCACAATACCTATGCCCAATGACTTAAACTTTACTGTTTCCTGTATAACTGCATGAGTACCAATAAGAATATCAATCGTTCCTTCTGAAACTTGTTCATACAAGTATTCTCGTTCTTTACCTTTTAGAGCCCCCGTTAATAGGGCAATTCTAACTGGTAACTTTTTACACATACTAGAAATACTATCAAAATGTTGTTGTGCTAAAATTTCTGTAGGTGCCATTAAGCATCCTTGATAACCATTTTCTACAGCCTTTAATAAAGCTAATACAGCCACAACGGTTTTTCCAGATCCCACATCGCCTTGTACTAACCGTTGCATTGGCTTATCACTTTGCATATCAGAAGAGATATCCTGTATAGCACGGAGTTGGTCATTCGTTAAACGAAATGGTAAACTATTTTTAAACTGCTCCATTAATATACCATCATTAGCCATTGACAATCCTTCATGCACTTGTTGTTTATATCGTAATAAGGCTAATCCAGATTGCATAATAAATAATTCTTCATAGGCTAATTGTTTTCTAGCTAGTTCATATGCTTCTACTGATGAGGGAAAATGTATTTCTTTCAATGCTTCATATCTCGGAAGAAATTTTCTGCTATTGCGTATACTCATAGGGATAATTTCAGTAAGCTGGCTGTGACTAGAGAACCATTCATGTATAGTATGTCTAATAATGAATTGGCTAACACCTTCCACTAGTGGATATATGGGGATTATGCCGAGTTCAGGTGTAACACCTTTGCGTAATTGTTCTATATGTGGCGAATTAATTTGCCAACAACCATATCCCTTTTCTACCTTGCCGTAACCGCATAGGAGATCGCCTTTTTTATAAAAATTTTTCTTATAGCCTTGATTAAATAAAACAAATCTAACAGTACCAGTCCCATCAGACACAGTTATTTCTAAAATAGATAATCGCGGACGTGGTTTCTTTTCTTGAACTGCTATTACCTTACCTACTATAGTCGCTAGATCGCCACTAACTAGTTGATTTATCGAATATATTTTGCTTCTATCTTCATAGGCTCTAGGAAAATAATTCAATAGTTGTGTAACAGAATGAATACCTAATTGATGTAATTGTTTTTCCCTTTTAGGCCCAACACCTTTTATGGACTGTAATAATTCATTCATAGGATTCTCCTAAAAAATATGATATACTATACGATATGAATATAGTTAGTATAACAAAAATATAGATATTGAACAAAATATAAAAGTTCTTGCTTTATGATAGTCTTTATGATAAAATAATTTTGTTATGTTGTAAATTATGCTTGGAGGTGTAACTAATGGCTAACCTTTGTGAAGTATGTGGCAAATCCACATCTAGCGGTATGAACGTAAGTCACTCTCATATCCGTACACGCAAAACTTGGAAACCAAACATCCAAAGAGTACGAGCAATTGTAGACGGCGAAACTAAAAAAGTAAACGTATGTACTCGTTGTCTTCGTTCTAATAAAATTACACGCGCGTAAAATTAGTAACAAGTACATGTACTCTAAAAAAAGCTTCTCTTAGGAGAAGCTTTTTTTATTTCATAAAATGCCACTGATGAGACAAAACATATTATTTTTTAACCAATATAATTAGAAAACACCTAAATCTATCCAGGTTTTAGAGTTATAGGACAAAACGTGTTGTTTTGAAGTCCGATGGAACTAAAAATGTCTAGGTCCATCGGCATTTTATCTTTTTAGTGAACTTTAAACGGTGGAGAAAATGTGATTTAAAAAGCTAAAACGCCATTAGATTTACTGTCTTAAATAAAGTTTGTCTTTCTAGTAATCTATTTTTTAGCACTCATAAAATGATACCTCTCCCCATTACTATAGCAAGTCATCCTTTTCATTAATCTCTAGATTCATTAGTTTTATTTCTATCAATAATTTGCATCACCATAGCAGCTGTTTCTTCAATAGATTTATTAGATACATCCAAAACAGGACAATGAACACGACGCATAACCGCCTTAGCATAAGCTAATTCTTCCTCAATTCTTTCCACTGAAGCATAATTAGCCTCTCCTTCTAAGCCAATAGCCTTTAACCGCTCACTACGAATATTGTTCAATTTAAATGGATCAATAATAAGCCCCACAATCTTTTTAGGTGGAATCCTAAACAGCTCATCTGGTAACGGCACTTCTGGCACCAATGGCAAATTTGCAGCTTTATATTTTTTATATGCTAAATACATAGACAATGGGGTTTTACTAGTTCTTGATACCCCAATAATTACAATATCCGCCTTTTCAAAGCCACTTGGGTTTTTACCATCATCATATTTAACAGCAAATTCAATAGCTTCTACCTTCTTAAAATACTCTTGATCCAGTTTATGAACCATCCCCGCCGTTAAGCGTGGCTTTGTTTCTGCAATCGTTCCTACTGCTCTCAAGACAGGGCCCATAATGTCTACAGTTTCTAGCCCTAGTTTTTCAGCTTTATCATGTAAATAATTTCGTAAACTAACCGATACAATCGTATGGCAAATTACACATTCATTACCTTGTGCCTCTTGTAAGACCGCATCAATTTGTTCTTCTCCACTGATATACGGTACTCGTATAATATCTAACTGTTCTTTATCATATTGACTTGCCGTAGCTCTTGCTACAGCTTCAGCCGTTTCGCCAATTGAATCTGAAATAGCATAAATTATTTTTCCTGCCATAAAGCACCTCCACTTGAATCGTCTTGTATCTATCATATGCACATTATATAGCATTAATAGGGCACACTACATTCCAAATACAATTTAGTAATATTAGTTTTAGATATGCGACCAATCACTCTATACTTCTTTTTATTGCCTTCCATTTCTTTTTCTACCACTGGTAAGCAATCTACTTCATAGTCTATCAATTTTTGTGCTGCTTCCACTACTGTATCAGTTGGCGATACTACTATAATTTTACTAACTGGTGTCATAATCATAGAAACGGGAACTGTTGTTTGATTATTCTGTCCTATAGAAGCACGTAATAAATCTTTTCTCGATACAATGCCAATTAAATACCCATCTTCACAAACTAGTAATGTACCTACATCTTCTGTAAAAATAGTAACAATAGTATCATATAAACTCATATCTTGTGAAACCACTACCGCTTGAGAAAGTACATCTCTCACCTTATATTTACTTAATGCATCTACCAATAAGTTATTTTGAGATTTTCCTACAAAATAATAGCCTACTTTTGGTCTAGCATCTAGCATACCAATCATAGTAAGAACGGATAAATCAGAACGTAATGCTGATCTAGTTACGTCTAACTTTTTAGCAATAGCATTTCCCGTAATAGGCCCTTCATCACGAACAATATCTAATATTTTTTCTTGGCGCTTTGATAACTCCATATGACACCTCCTCACTATAAAATCTATATTCTATATACAGAAATAATGCGTATTGCAAACACCTACAATACGCACTATTTTATACTATATATGTAGTTACCATGTATAATCTTCAGTTTCTACACGACCACGACCAGTTAAAGAGTCCATCATTAATCTCTGTTCTAATTGAGCTACCATTTTTTTTGTATTTTTTACTGCATCGGGATTAACAGAAATCGAATCAATACCACTCTTAACTAAAAATTCACAGAATTCTGGATATACACTTGGTGCCTGTCCACAAATAGAAACAGTTTTTCCATCTTTGTGTGCCACTTCAATTAAATGACGAATAGCGCGTTTAACTGCCAAATTTCTTTCATCATATACATGCTGAACGATTTCATTGTCCCGATCACATCCAAGAACAAGCATAGTTAAATCATTAGATCCAATAGAATATCCATCAACATATTTATTGAATTGGTCAGCTAAAATGATATTTGCTGGAATCTCAGCCATTAACCAAATTTTAAAATCAGCACTACGAACTAGTCCCTCTTGCGCCATTAACGTCGTAACCTCTTCTGCTTCTTTAACCGTACGACAGAATGGGATCATAACTTGAAGATTCTTTAATCCAAATTCTTCACGAACCTTTTTAATAGCTTGTAATTCTAATTTAAAAGCTGGCGTATATTTAGGGTCATAATAGCGAGAAGCACCTCTCCATCCTAGTAATGCGCTTGATTCATGCGGTTCAAATACATCGCCACCTTTTAAATCTCTATATTCACTAGATTTAAAATCACTTAAACGAACAACAACTTGTCGTGGAGCTAATGCTTGTGCTACCTTTCTCATGCCTTCAGCCAATGTATTGACAGCAAACTCACTTCGCCCTGTCTCAATTAAATGTAGTGGATGTTCATGGATAAATGTAGTCCAAATAAATTCTTCACGCATTAAACCAATACCGTCACAAGGTAATTGGCTATACGTATCAGCTAAATCTGGATCGCCTAAATTCATATAAATTTTAGTACCCGTTACAGGAATATATTCAGCAGTGCTAGCGGTTGCTACTTCTCGTTTTTTAGTAACATCTTCTAAGACACCTTCATAAACAATCCCATTAGTGGAATCAACAGTTATCATTTGTCCATTTTTTATAGATTTTGTGCCTTCTTGGCTACGACTCTTAGTACCTACGATACAAGGTATCCCCAGTTCACGGCCTACGATGGATGCATGACATGTCATACCACCTGCATCAGTAACAATTGCTTTCGCTTTCTTCATAGCTGGTACCCAATCTGGAGCAGTCATCGTAGTAACTAAAACCTCTCCTTCTTTAAAGTCCGCAATGTCATCTGGATTAATAATAACATGTGCTTTGCCAGCTGCAAGACCTGGACTAGCAGGTAGTCCCTTAACTAAAATAGTACGATTAGTAGTACTTTCTTGCGTTTCTACTTTCTTTTCCTCTGTTTTTTTGTCAGATTTACGGGACCATACGGTTTCTGGTCGTGCTTGTAGTATCCATAACTTTCCATCCCGTTCATCAATTCCCCATTCCATATCCATATAGCAACCATAATGCTTTTCAATTTGTTTTGCATAATCTGCTAATTGTAAAATCTGTTCATCAGAAATAACCTGTACACGAGCTTCTTTCTCTGGTACAGTTTCTTCAATGCAATCACCATCTGGTTTACGAACAAGACGTATATTTTTATCATTAATAATACGATTGGTAATTTCCATTTTATCTTTATCGACAGTAAAGTTATCTGGTGTAACAGTACCACCAACTACATATTCTCCAAGTCCATAAGATCCTTCAATCGTAATTTGTTTATCATTACCTGTCACTAAATCAACGGTAAACATAACTCCTGCCGCTTTAGAAAATACCATCATTTGTATAGCTGCACTCAAAGCAACGGTCATATGGTCAAATCCTTGTTTAACTCGATAATACGTAGCACGGTCAGTAAATGTAGAGGCATAACATTCTTTAACTTTTTGAATGACTACATCTGCCCCATGTACATTTAAATATGTATCTTGTTGCCCTGCAAAACTAGCATCTGGCAAATCTTCTGCAGTAGCACTAGATCGTACAGCAACAAATGGATCGTCTTCACCCACTTGCTTTGCCAACTGTTGATAGGCATCACGAATTGCTTTTGCCAAGTCTTCTGGCATTTCTGCTTCACAAATCATCTTGCGAATATGAGCACACACTTCACGTAAAAGTGCAGAATTTTCTACATCATCTAGTCCATCAAGAGCTTCACGAATCTTGGCTTCTACTCCAGTTTCTTTCATAAACTGACGATATCCATATGCAGTGGTAGCAAACCCATATGGAACTGGCACACCTGTAGATGATGTCAATTCACCTAATGAAGATGATTTACCGCCAACTAATGCTACATCTTCACGTTTCAATTCATCAAACCAAAGTACATACGCTGTCTCACGATTCATAAGAGAACCTCCCTGATTAATGCTAGATATAATTTATAATAGAATATCATAATTCTAATTTTATATTTATATAGTATAGCACATTTGTTTTTATGTCAACACTATATATTCCAATAGATATATCCTACATACTATGTTTATTTCTACTATATAACACTAATGTACTAAGCTGTTCGTTGCATTATAGCCGACTGATTTTCCCCTATCATTTTATTGTCTCTACAATAGGGAACTCTAAAAAGATTGACGAATCTAAAACGTTTCAAATCACAGTAATAAATTGCAAAACAACTTCATGGCACCCTATAATATTTTTTTAATTCTCCCACTTTCAATATAATTAAATAATGAGTCATACCTATAGTACATAAAAAATAATCTCCTCACACCAAAATGAGGAGATTATTTTCAAAAATCTGTATATTATTAAAAATCTATATACTATTATGCATATCCATATACTATAAGGTTATTACTTAAGATTAGTTTTCAAATACAATTTTTATAAATTTTCTCTTACCTACTTGCAAAATCATACCGTCTTCTAATTGGACATTTTCAAGATTACATTTTTCACCATTGATTTTAAAAGCACCCGCCTTAATAGAACGACGAGCTTCTCCATTACTTGCAGTCAATCCTACGTCTGTTAAAAATTGTGGTATAAAAGTAGGTTCTGTCGTTATTGCCATACTATGCTCTGGTATATCCGAAGGTAATGCCCGTTTTTGGAATACTGTAACAAATTGTTCTTGCGCCCCATCAGCTGCTTCACTTCCATGATATAAAGATACAATATGATGAGCTAACTTCATTTTTGCATCACGTGGATGGATAGCGCCTGTTTTAATATCCTGGATGAATGCATCTTGCTCATCAATCGAATAGGCCGATACAAATGTAATGTATCGTTCCATCAATTCATCTGGAATTGACATAGCTTTGCCATACATGTCATTAGGTGCTTCAGAAATACCAATGTAGTTACCTAATGATTTACTCATTTTTTGAACGCCATCAAGGCCTTCTAAAATAGGCATAGTAATAATCGTTTGAGGCTCTTGTCCATATTCTTCTTGTAAATGGCGTCCCATTAATAGATTAAAAGTTTGATCAGTACCACCAAACTCTACATCCGCCTGTAAGGACACTGAATCATAGCCTTGCATGAGTGGATACATAAATTCATGAACGCCAATAGGTCGTCCCTCTGTATATCGTTTATGAAAATCCTCCCGTTCCAACATACGTGCCACAGTATATTTGCCAGCTAATTTCAATACATCTTCGAAACTAAGAGTGCTAAGCCACTCACTATTATAACGTACAATAGTTTTATTGGGATCTAAGATACGAAAGATTTGTTCTTTATAGGTAGCCGCATTACGCTCCACATCCTCAGCACTCAACGGTGGACGAGTTACGCTTTTACCAGTAGGATCACCAATGCGAGCTGTAAAATCACCAATCAAAATAACAATTTGATGTCCTAAATCTTGAAAGACTTTTAATTTACGAAGTACCACTGTATGACCTAAGTGAATATCTGGTGCAGTTGGATCTAGCCCCAATTTAATAATTAATGGCTTGTTTTCTCGTACGGCAGTTTCTAATTTTTTCTTAAATCCATCTTCTGGAATTAACTCAGATACTCCATGCTTAATAATTCGTAATTGTTCCTCTGCACTAATCATCAATATCCTCCTATATGCTACTCCTAGTAATGTTTTATATTATTATAACATATCGTATTATATCATATTTAAAAAATCGTTTCTGATTTTTTATCTATCCACTATATAGAATATAATCTCTTATACCTAGATAGAAACGTAAAATCATGACTAATACCCATGATTCTTATCTTATCCAATAGCATATTGACTTGCTGAAATGAATACATCATGCTACATACAAAAAAGAATCTATTAAATAAAATAACCCTATGTATGTCAGTTTATCATTCATCAGAAATGAATTTTAAAAATGTGCTATAATATAACTAATTTCTATTATATATTACTGATTTGTACACAAAGAGGTGTCGTATGGCTATAAGAAACTCGTCGCCCCAATCTCGACGACGTGTAACAAAAAAATTACCAATTTCTAAGAAAAAGAAGTCCCCTATTAAGCGATTTATATGGATATTCTCTATCTTATTTATATTAATTATTGCCGGTGCTGGTTGTGGTTTTATTAGTGCCACTATGCAAAGCTTGCCTGATGTAGCTTCTGTACAACCGGCCGCTTCTTCACAAATCTATGATGTACATGGCAATTTAATTACTACTATACATTCTACAGAAAATCGATTACCCGTTAAATTAGCGAATGTGCCGAAAAATCTACAAAATGCTTTTGTTGCTACCGAAGATGCTCGTTTTTATAGTCATCATGGCATAGATCCTATTGGCATACTTCGAGCAGTGTGGGTTAATATTGCCCATAGTGGTGTTGCTGAAGGTGGTAGTACAATTACTCAACAGTTGGCACGTAACGCATTCTTAACACAAGACAGAACATTAAAACGCAAACTGCAAGAAGCATTACTAGCTCTACGCTTAGAGCAACACTATACAAAATCAGAAATCTTAGAAATGTATATGAATCAAATTTATTTTGGTCAAGGTGCATATGGTGTGCAAGCTGCCTCTCATGTCTATTTTGGGAAAGACGTACAAGATTTATCATTAGCACAATGCGCAGTCCTTGCAGGACTGCCACAAAGTCCAAATGCCTATTCTCCATTTAATGATTTAGAAGCTTGTAAAAAACGTCAAGCTACTGTATTAGGACAATTAGTAAAATACGATTATCTTGATAGTGCTTCTGCAGAAGAAGCAAAAGAAGCTGATTTAGAATTACGAGAAAAGACAGAACCTGCTCATGCTAAGTCAAATGCATCGTATTTTATTGATTACGTAATTGCTCAAATAGCACAAAAATATGGTGATGATGCCATTTATAAAGAAGGCTTAAAAGTATATACAACAATCGATATGGATGCACAAAATGCAGCGGTAGATGCTATGAATGAGCTTCCTACCTTCTACACAGATAAAAATGGCTTATCCCAACCACAAGGTGCTTTAATTGCTATCAATCCTCATAATGGTTATATCGTAGCTATGGTAGGTGGTCGTGGCAATGACTCATTTAATCGTGCAACACAAGCAGAACGCCAGCCTGGTTCTGCCTTTAAACCATTTGTATATTTAGCAGCCATTCAACAAGGAAAAACACCGGGATCATTCATAGAAGATTCACCTGTTGACTTTAATGGTTGGAAACCTCAAAACTATGAAAAAACCTTTTCAGGCAAAGTAACATTGCGCTACGCCTTACAACACTCTATTAATGTGCCCGCTGTAAAACTAGCTGATGAAGTAGGCATGAGTAAAGTGTTAAAATTAGCTGAAGAAATGGGAATTAGCACATTAGATAAAAAAAGTGATAATAACTTAGCATCAGCACTTGGTGGATTAACACATGGTGTATCCCCTATTGATATGGCTACAGCATATGGTACGTTAGCAAATGGTGGTGTAAAAGTTAAACCTATTGCTATTACTAAAATCATTGATCGAAATGGCCAAGTCTTAGAAGAGTATACAGTTGATGAAAAACGTGTAGTAGAGGAAAAAGATGCAGCCATTATTACTAATATGCTAGAATCTGTTATTAAAGGTGGTACTGGTGGCGGTGCTTATATTGGTCGTCCTATGGCTGGTAAAACAGGGACAACGGATGACTCTAAAGATGCATGGTTTGTTGGATACACACCAGATATGGTAACGGCCGTGTGGATGGGTGACGACTATGGTGTAGAAACCTTGAATGGGACTACTGGTGGTACTGTACCTGCTCAAATTTGGAAAGAATTCATGACTGTTGCCTTAGAAAATATACCTGCTTCTGATTTTATAGTTCCATCGGGAGCCCGTTCTATTGTCAACGAAGGGCTGTATACACCGCCTGCAAAAGACGCTAAAAAGAAGTCAAAAACAGACAAAGATAAAAAAGATGATGCAGAAACTGCTAACGATACTAATGAAAAGTCTTCCAATACGCCTATGCAATCAGATACAGCAAAGCCTAAAGAATCAACACCTTCGAAAGAATAATCATCATATTTTTCTAAACAAAAATTCACCTTCCTTGATTGTATAATGCGACTTGAACGTCATCATATATACGTTAAGTGATTTTGTAGAACAAATTCGATGATCTTCCCTATAGTGAGTGATGATTGTTACTCCACTGCATAGACTATCACTACGCTAGAGATATATAAGAAAAGCTCGTATGACAATTGTCATACGAGCTTTTCTTATTCTTCTTTTACTAATCATTCTATGATTGCACCACTTATACAGACTATGCATCATTGTTATTTTATGGCATAAAACTATTTTAAGACCACATTAGTAGCTCCCGCTCCACCTTCATCATATCCAGCAATTTCAAAGTGAGAAACTTGAGGTAATGTGCGTAAATAATTATGAATGCCTTCTCGCAAAGCACCAGTTCCTTTACCATGAATGATACGAACTGACCCAATACCAGCTAATAAAGCTTGATCAATAAATTGCCCCACTTTTACTACGCCTTCATCAACGGTGCACCCTAATAAATTGATTTCCGTTTTAGCTTGTTGTTGACGTAATATAGCGGCATTACTTCTCTTTCTTCCCTGTTTTATCATGCCTACATTCTGATTTCTTGCTAGTTTCTTAGATTCTTCATCTGTCATAGCATATAAATCCATTACTTTTACTGTTGCTGTTAAGCCATTCACATCTACTGTAGCTCTTTTCCCCTGTATAGATAGAATCGTTCCCAATGCATTTAACGATTTTACATACACCATATGACCTACTATAACTTGATCAATAGGTAACAACTGTCTTTCATCATCACTATTTTCTAGGGGCACTTGGACTTTTGAAACACTCTTACGAGCTGCGGTGATAACATCTTGGCGTTTTTGTTTATCTGTTTCAGAAAATTGACTTTTCAGTTCTTTAATAATTCGTTCACTTTCTATACGAATAGATCGTTTCAAAGATTCTGCTTCTTTTTGCGCCTTAGTTAAAATTATTTTTTTCTTTTCATGTATGGACTGTTTTTCTCGTTCCACCTGTGATCGTAGTCGCCGTGTTTCCTCTAGTTCTTTTTTTAAAGCTCTCTCTTTTTCTTTTGTTTTCCGTAACTCTTCATTTAATTGAGATAATATAGCATCCATATTACTGGTAGCAAAACTATTTTTAGTTTCTTTAGCATTTGCAATAATTTCCTGAGGAAGTCCTAGCCGAGCAGCAATACTCAAAGCATGACTACTCCCTGCTACTCCAATATGCAGCCGATATGTAGGGCGTAGTGTACGTTCATCAAATTCTACATGTCCATTCTCTACACCTGATGTTTCATAAGCATAATGTTTCAATTCATTATAATGTGTACTCACCATGGTAAGTACATTACGCATACGAAGATACTCAATGATAGCTAGTGCTAAAGAACTCCCCTCTTCTGGGTCAGTTCCCGATCCAACTTCATCAAGTAATACTAAATCTCTACAAGTAATGTGACTCAGAATTTTTTTGATATGTCGCATATGTGCTGAAAAAGTACTCAGACTCGCCACGATACTCTGTTCGTCTCCAATATCGGCATATATATTTTGAAAAACAGGAAGTATAGAGCCAGTCTCTGCAGGAATACATAATCCACATTGGTTCATTAAGCTTAAGAGTCCTAATGTTTTTAGGGCTACCGTTTTACCGCCTGTGTTCGAGCCAGTAATTAATAATATATGATACGTTTTACCCAAAATAATATCAATGGGTACTACTTGTTGCGGTTCAATCAACGGATGTCTTGCTCGCAATAATTTTATTTCATTTTGATCACTTAAAATAGCAGGCGTAGCTTTCATCGATATAGCTAACGAAGCTTTCCCATAAACAAATTCGATATGGCCAATTCTTTCACATGTATCCAATAAAGAATGGCTATCAGATTTTACATAGCCAGATAACTCCGTATAAATACGCAATATTTCTTGTTCTTCATTTAGTAGAGCTTCTTGTAAATCATTATTTAATTCCACCAGCCGCATTGGTTCAATATATAAGGTAGATCCCGTTGCTGATCGGTCATGGACTAAACCTTCTACCATATGACGATATTCTGATTTAACAGGAACAACATAGCGGTTATTTCTCTGTGTTACCAATAGCTCTTGAAAGTATTTTTGATTCTCTTTATTCTGTAATATATTTTGCAGCTCATGCTTTATACGTTCTTTAGTATGTTTAATACTAGCACGCACTTGTGATAATTTAGGAGAGGCTGTATCAAGTAATTCTCCTTTATCATCAAAAGTCCTTCTTAATTTTCCTTCTAATCTATCAAAGTTAGGCATCTCTTGAATCCACAGTGCTAACAACGGATATTTTATATAGTTAGCTTTAAAAAATCTATGTACCCGTTTATACGCAAGAATACTAACAAAGATATCTCGGAACATCTCTTTACTTAATACAATATCTTTTTTACTTTTTTTACAAGCTTCACGAATGTCCCTAGTGCCGCCTAAGGGTTGCTCGATTTCACTTTGTAATGATTGAATAGCCTCTACCGTTTCATTTAATGCTTCTTGAATTTTATCTTTATTTTGCATTGCCTTTATATGTAATGCATACTCTTTAGCTAAGGTAGAACTACAATGTGCTTGTAATGCTTGTTTAATGTGAGAAAAATCTAATATATCTTCACTAAACACAATAGGTTGTCACCGCCTTTAATTACCTTCAAAAATTCCTCTAAAATAATGTCCTCTTGTACTTTTCGTATCTAACAGATCTTTCTTAGGAGGAAGTTTTCGTCCTTCTACAATATCCACATATGATTGCACAATGGATAATAAATTATCCCCTGTTTCTTGTCGTCCTTCAATTCGTAAAATAGAAATGCCTCGTTTTATTAATTCTGGTATATACGCACGCATATCTAATACATGTCCGTTCATGATATGCATACGACAATATGGATCTGTATATACAGGAAATAATTCACCTTTTCTATCTTTTAAATAATACCTCCCATGTAAACAAGGTTGCATGCATGTTTTCTTACTACTTGCCCCTAAAAAACTACCAATGACACAATATTCAGAAATCATCATTTCTATACGCCCATGAACAATCGTTTCAATAGGTATTTGAACATAATCTACTAGACTTGTAATTTGTTGTAATGTCATTTCTACGGACGGCGTTATGGCTGTAACACCAATCGCTTCATAAAATGAAGCGGCTTCTCTATTAAAAATATTTAATCCTGTATCCGCTTCAATAGGGCCTGTATATTTCAAGCTCTGTAATAATATTAATATACCCGGAGAATGAAAGCTAATCGCATCTGGTTGACTAGCAATAATATTAGCTAACGTATGACATATCATCGGTATTTCATTTTCTTTAACGACCCTTGGTGTGCCCATTACAATGATGGCATCATGGTCATGACAATACTCAACTATATATTGATATATACTATCTTCATAAGGTCTACGATATAATCTTTCTCCACCAAATAGTATTTTTTTAGCCCCTCCCGCAATAGCAGCTTTAACCTGTTCAATTTCATCACATCGCACACTAATAATAGGACTTTTTTTATGCCATAAAATTGGTTTTTCTACAGTCTTCCATAGTGGATACATATTATTCTCATAATCATAAACGTTTCTTCTTTCCTTATGACCTAGTCTTTTCTCCTCATGCCGTAGCAACAAACTTTCCTCAAGTTTTACAACTGCCTGTCTTCTTAACTCATTTAGCACACTAGCAGGCCACATATAATCGCCTTCAGGAATAGAAATAGAGGCTAATTGAAATACAGTATTGCCCAAACGTCCTAAATACGATTGTACTTGTTCTAATGATGTCGGTCTATGTGTAGCTATCGCTGGAGAAAATTCGTGAACTACTTCAACAGATACACCATCTTCTAATACATACGTTAAGGATGTACGATTATCATCTGTAATTTGTAAATACCCATATATAGGATATTTTCTAGAAAACTCACTAAGTCCTCTTTTTTTTCGTGATTTTGGTAGTGATACTGTATATATCTTACCAGCTATAGGTTTGTCATCAGGTACAATTGTATACCGCAACTCATCAATTTTTTGCCACGCATCCGTTAATTTGTAATGCCCTATATGACCAGACTCATTAATAATTTTTAACACAGTACCCTTTTCAATAGGTTCATCTAAATGAAGGTTAAGCCTCCCCTTATGTACCGTACTATGGCCTATTAATTTTCCTCGATGATTCGGTGCTACTGCGGTAATCATATCTTTACCTACACATCCATCTAAATAGGCTGTTGAAAAGCCACGATTAAATGCAGACTGTAGTGCATATTTATCCTCATTAGTCACACATCCTGCTGCATCTATGATATGTCGATACGCCCCTACTACTTTATGAACATATTCAGCCTGTTTCATACGCCCTTCGATCTTAAACGAGGCGACTCCCATTTGAATTAATTCTTCTATATGTTCACTATAATTTAAATCTTTAGGACTAAGTAGGTATGGTGTATGTTTTGGCGTTACGCATTGACCAGATTCATTGACTAGTTCATAGGGTAATCGGCATGGTTGTGCACAAGAACCACGATTACCACTACGTCCACCTATAAAACTACTCATCAAACATTGTCCAGAATAACACACGCACAGTGCTCCATGAATAAATACTTCAATTTCTGCCTTAGCACCTTCACAAATAATGCGAATATCTTCTAAACTTAACTCACGAGATAAAACAACACGACTAAATCCCATAGCTTCATAAAATTTAACAGTTGCCAAGTTGGTTGCTGTCAATTGTGTGCTGCAATGCAATTGAAGTGACGGTGCCACTTGTTTTGCCAACTTTGCTACCGCCATGTCTTGCACTATAATCGCATCAACGCCAATCCTTTCAAGTTCTTGTAAATAAGTAGACAATCCTTCCATTTCTTTATCGCCAATTAAAATATTGACTGTCACATGAACCTGTACACCCAATAGATGTGCTAATCGAACTGCTTCTGATAAATCTCCTGAATTAAAATTATCTGCATGAGACCGGGCGTTAAACTGCTTTCCACCTAAATAAATTGCATCTGCACCAGCCTCAAGAGCAGCTATAAAATTTTCCATCGTACCCGCTGGGGCTAATAATTCCATAGTTCCTCCACAAAGAAAGAGGGTTTACAAATGCAAACCCTCCCCTTTATCATTAACGTAATTTGCAGTTAATTTCTGCCAACTTCGCAATAATTGTATCAATAGTACTTTCAACATCACTATCATTTAATGTGTCTTCCATAGAGCGAAATTGTAGTGTATATGCTAAGCTACGAAATCCTTCTTCAATGTGCTCGCCTTCGTATACATCGAAAATATACGCCTTTTCTAAATAAGCCCCACCATTTTCACGAATTATTTTCAAAATATCTTCACTACTACTAGTAATAGGCGCGACAATCGCTAAATCACGACTAATACCTGGGAATTTACTAAACGGTTCATATCGTAATGTAGGTATATCTATCTGTAAAATGCCTTCTAAATCAATTTCAAATATATATGCCTTACTTTCCATATCAAAATTCTTAGCTACCTGTGGGTGTAATTCACCAAATCTAGCGATTTCTACATCATTAACATAGTATGAGGCACTAACGCCAGGATGCAAATATGCTTGTGAGCTACGTTTTACGATATAGTTAGTGATACCCATATCAGCTAATAATCCATCTACAACGCCTTTTATATCATAAAAATCTGTCATCCGTTGTGTAACACACCATTGTGGCTCCGTTACTTTCCCCATCATCAATCCACAAGCCATAGGTCGTTCATGAGGTAGTTCTTTCAAAGGTAATTCTTTAGGCTCATAAACATTACCGGTTTCAAATAGCCATAGATTTTTATTTTGTTGAGCCATATTGCGAGTAGCACATTCAAGCATAGCTGGTACTAGTGTTGTACGCATATATGGAAATTCTTCAGAAATAGGATTTAAAATAGGTATGGCTGTATAACGAGGATCATCTTCTTGCAATAATAAATGATGTAAACTATCTTTATGCATAAAACTGAAGGTCATTACTTGGCTCATTCCCACAGAGGATAAATAATGATTTACTTTCTTAGTCAATTCTTTTTTAGGACTCATAGACCCACTCGACAATGCAGCCCAAGGAGTAGTCGGTTTAATATTGTCATAATTAAAAATACGTGCTATTTCTTCGGCGATATCTGGCATAATAGCCACATCAGCACGCCAGGATGGAATCGTAGCTATAATAGTACTATCCTGTTTAGTAACTGTAAAGCATAAAGATTGTAAAATATCAATCATAGTAGATTCAGAAATATCTGTACCTAAATAATTATTAATCGCCTCAGCTGTAAAGTTTACTACGCGAGTTTCAACAGGACTTAGATTTACATCAATTCGACCGCTAGCAACTTTACAAGATGAACAAATTTCTTGTAATAATTGGCATGCCCGATCAATAGCTAATTCTGTATAAGAAGAATTAACCCCTCGTTCAAACCGTCCAGATGCTTCTGAACGCATACCTAAGGAACGTGATGTACGTCGAATCGAAGGACCATTAAATACCGCGGCTTCAAAAATAATAGACTTACTATTGCTGGTTACTTCTGAATCAAATCCTCCCATGACACCAGCCACACCTATAGGACGTTCTTCATCAGAAATAACTAACATAGATTCTGTAAGTTTACGGTCTGTTCCATCCAATGTTTGAATAACTTCTCCCTTTTGTGCATTACGAACAATTAAGTGATGTCCTTTTACAAAATCATAATCGTAAGCATGCATAGGTTGTCCTAATTCGAGCATAACATAGTTAGTAACATCTACTACATTATTAATAGGGCGAATACCACTATTACGCAAACGATTTTGCATCCATAATGGAGATGGTCCAACTTTTATATCTGTAACTAAGCGACTGATAAATCGAGTACATAATTCTTTATTTTCAATAGAAACTGATACTTTTCCATCAATAGGATCACCATTTTCCACGACAGAAATCGTAGGAAAGATTGCCTTTTCACCTGTCATGACAGCAATTTCTCTACTCAAACCTACCATAGAAAAACAGTCTGCACGATTGGCAGTTAATTCAAATTCATATACGATGTCATTTAACATCATCACATCTTTAATATCTTTCCCAATAGGAGTATCTGGCGGCAAAATATAAATACCATTGGATTCTTCTGGTAACACTAAATCAGGAGAGATTCCCAATTCATTTGTGGAGCACAACATACCATTTGACTCAATACCACGTAATTTTCCTTTTTTTATAACCACACCATTAGGAAGATGCGACTTATGATATGCCACTGGTACAATTTGTCCTACTTCTACATTCTTAGCACCCGTAACAATTTGCTTAATTTCAATATTTCCATTTTCATCTATACATTTTATTTGACAGATTTGCAACTTATCTGCATCAGGATGTTTTGTAATTTCAACAATTTGTCCTGTATAAACCTTTTCAATTCCTTTATTGACAGATATAACATTTTCTACAGGAATACCTGCCTGTGTCAATGTATCAGCCAATTCTTGTGCAGGGCATTTTAAATTAACTGGCACATATTCTTTCATCCAAGTTAAACTTGCATTCATCGTGTCTACCTCCTAGAACTGTTTTAAGAAACGTGTATCATCCTCGAAAAACAATCGTAAATCATTAATACCATATAACAACATAGCAATACGTTCTACGCCCATTCCAAAGGCAAACCCCTGAACTTTTTCTGGATCATAGCCATTTAATCGCAATACATTAGGATGCACCATACCGCATCCTAAAATTTCTAGCCATCCTGTATGAGAGCATACACGACAACCTTCACCACCACACATAACACAAGATATATCTACTTCAGCACTTGGCTCAGTGAATGGGAAAAAGCTTGTGCGAAACCGAATTTTAGTCTTTTCTCCAAACATATATTTCAAAAATAGCTCTAATGTGCCTTTTAAGTCAGAAAATTTAATATCTTTATCAATAAGCAATCCTTCAACTTGATGAAATACTGGTGAATGAGTAGCATCATAATCCCATCTATATACTTTTCCTGGCGCAATCATACGAATAGGTGCATTCGATGTATGAGCTTGCATAGTCCGTGCTTGTACAGGTGATGTATGTGTACGTAATAAAAAGTTATCCGTAATATAGAACGAATCTTGCATATCTCTCGCTGGATGATCTTTTGGTAAATTTAAACACTCAAAATTATAATAATCCTGTTCTATTTCTGGTCCTTCTTCTACAGTATATCCCATCTTCATAAAGAATTCTTCAATCATTTCATTAACGATCGTCAATGGATGCATATGACCCTTTTGAGGTGCACGCCCTGGTAGTGTAATATCAATTTGTTCCCGCGTTAATTTTTCTTTTAGTTCCGCTGCATCAAATTTGTCTTGCAACGCACTAATAGCTTCTTCTAAAACTACACGAGCTTCATTCACCTTAGCACCTGCTGCAGGACGTTCTTCTTTAGATAATTTTCCTAGTCCTTTTAATAGTGCTGTTAATTCTCCTTTTTTCCCCAGAAACTTAACACGTATATCTTGCAGTTCTTGATTATTACTTGCTCCATGAATCGCAGATAATGCAGACTCTTTAATACTTTTTAATTGCTCTTCCATTAGAATCCTCCTATAAAAATAGACTTCACCCCATGCAAGGGGCGAAGTCTAAACTCGCGGTACCACCCTAATTAGTACTCAATATTCGTAACGAGAATAAAACGACCAACCTACTTATATATCATTCTATAGTGATAACTATATATTTTCAATTGATAGCTCCAAAAGGAAATGCACTCTATAAAAAGATGCAAAACTCTCAGCACTATTTTGCTCTCTGAAATCTTTTTTACTATAGAGGCTCATTTTATCATAGCCAAATTCATTATGCTATTAAACACTGATTACAGTATCATTCAATCAGTTCACAGTACATCAATTATACTGAATTTCACAAGAAAAGTCAAAATCAGACATTATATTTATACTATTTTGAATGACGTATTGAGTGCTGGTTATAAGTCAAAACCAGATACTATACTTTATACTTCATCTGGATTATCTTCTGCTATAACTTGCCATGGTAAATCAGGTAATGTAATTACATCGAGCACAAAAAATGTACCCTTAGACATGAATACTAATTCCCCTTCTTCATTATATACACGCCCAGTAGTAACCATAGTTGTTTTTCCATTATGTTCTACATTAGCCACTCCGCGGAGCAATGAACCACTCTTAACTGACTTTAAATAATTTCCACTAATCTCTAAGGTGCTAACTGCTTTACCTAAAGTAAAACAACTTGTCCCCATAAAACTATCAGCAAAACTAATACATACACCACCGTGTAAATCGCCTCGTAAATTAGCATGTCTTTCTATATGTGTTTGAAAAAACATTTCACAATGCCCTGGTAATACTTGATGAATCCATGCATCATTTGTCCACTCAAATGTATTACGCTTTCTAATATCTTCAAAGTAATCCACTAAATTGGTAATCATAGACTATCTCCTTTATCCATTCTTTATGTATGCCGTAATACATTATCAGATGCACATAATAGCTACAATGCTTATACAAAACAAGTGAAAAAGTTACATTCTTATATTAATACTAGAGTTCAAAAGATAAAAATACTCATTTGTAATACAAATTACTGGTGGCACATTATCAAAAATACCCACTTAATTATCTTGACTGATGGCAAGTATAGGGAAAAGCTAATGCTAACCTAGCATACGTGCTTTCATGTTAGTTACACTACAACTTCTGGTATCTTATAAATGAATACTATCTAATTTTCTTTACCTCTTAAGTGTTTTTCTCGTGTCTTTTGTTGATAATGAGCTACTTTATAGCTATGGCAAGTTTGTCTTTTTTCTCTCGTTTGACTCTTATCTCGATTAACAGATTGTATTATATTACTTGCTAGTTTCTTAGAATTATTATGTCTTTTTTTAAAGTAAATATTATTTTTTTGAAATTGGCCCTCAATTACACTTATAAGTTCTTTTGTGTGCCCATTAGTTGTATCTAATACAAAATCACATTTTTTATATACCGGTTTCCACCAATGAAGCATTGCCGTAACATAACCTGATACATCATCATAATTCATAGTAGGTCGTTTACCAATACGGCGATTTACTCGACTCACAATACGATATTGCGCAGCTCTAATACCAATAATATAAGAATATTTTTTTAAAAATCGTAATGTTTTCATTTCAATAGGAAAATTACCACCTACAGAAATGACGGCCTCATGATAGATAGACACTTGCTTTAAAATATCCGATTCTGCTTTACGAAAACCTTTTTCCCCCAACTTTCGATAAATATCGGCAATAGGCAACCCGTACCGTGCTTCTAGTACTCTATCAGTATCTACAAATTGCCAATGTAATTTTTCCGATAAATTTCTACCAAAATGACTTTTGCCACTACCCATAGAACCGATAAGTACAATATTTCTTTTTACCACATCTTTCATATCCATTCCCTTATCATATTCTAATAATCTTATTTTCTTATTGTACTATACTTTATCAATAAAATATACTACAAAAAGGTATACATCATTCATTGCTATTCATAGTGCATACCTTTTTATAGTATCTATATCCAGCTTATCTAAAATTCATCTTTCTTACAGTGGCACTAGCTACCTCTTCTATACACTTTATCAGTGACTATGTACATATGTGAGACTAACTCTATACATATAAAATTATCCTAATTGTACTGACTAGATTATATTATACGACGACCACATGAAATGTAATATGTAAATATCCTTGATTATACGTAAATTGTTGTGGTTTCACTCTGACAATCATCAATTCTTTTTCAAGTACATCTACCAGTTCTAAATACTCACGCAATGTACCGATAATCTCGACATCCATATATTCCTTATGATCCTCTATCCGCACAACTTGTACATGATTAGTATCAATAATATCTCTAACACGTCCACATATACCTTCATAATCTTCTTTTTGACGTAATGCATTAACAATGAACTTTGCATCTTTGCTATTAAGTACCAGTTCTTTTATAGCCATAGCTTGTGTAATATTTTCATAGGATTCTATCATCTTATTCTTTAAAGTCTGAAAATAGAAAATACTATATACGCCACTAATTATTAGCAATACATATATAACAATAGTACTAAGAATTTTTTTCGTTTTTAGGTGATTTGCTCTCATATACGCACTGTAATGAAAATGTAATTCTTTCAGTTGACTTCGTATGGTTTTGCTTCCCATTCACTTGTACTCCCTTGATTTTATATTTAATATTATGAACGAACCGTTCATAATATTGACTATTCTGTGCTATGCCAGTAATTAAAATTCCCGTATCGGAAAATGTAATTTCTTGTAATACAATTCCTTCTGCTATGGAATCTGCTATATATAAGGGAATGCGACTCGTTTCTTTGTTTGTATTTGTCTCAGAAGATAAAGCTTGTAAACTATTTCGATAGCGTGTTTCTTTTTCTTGTTGTGCATAATAAGTATCACTATGAATACACAAGTCATAAGCCTTTTGAGCATTATTATATTGCAAGTAAGAATATATTCCTACACCTATTACTATTATTAAAATGAAAATAGATAGAATCATGCTCCCGAGAACAAAAGGATAGTACCGTTTTCTTAGTATTCTATAATATATTTCAATGGGCAATAAATTAATCATCCTTATATCTCCATAAATTATTGAGTAATATTCACATAAGAAAGTCCTCTCATACAGAGTCCTGCTGCACATTCCCATGCAAGATTTCCAGTTTTATATAACTCATACGCTCTATCAGATATTTCGATATCTACTGGCGTTATCGAACCATAAAGCTCTATAATACTATCACATAGTATAGCTTTCTCAGTAGCTAATTGTTCTTTCCCATATAGCTGTACTCCTTCTATAGTAGTATCTTCAAACATAGCTAATGTATCTTCTATCTCTTCTAACCGTTTCCAGATCACCTCTTCATCTATAGCCACTTCACATTCAGCAACACAGGCACCTTTCCACCATGCAAAAAAATGAATGGTATTAGTTTCCCCATTGATAATCCCTAACAACAATCCAGTTCTTTTTTCATATAGATACGTTAAAGGAGCTGGATAATAATCAACTATTCGAATGTATCCTCCCCCTTTTGTGACACCGCTAATCAATTCATTAGTATCGTTTTTATTGACAGCAACAATATATACATATGGTTTGTCATCTATTGTACGCAAGAAAAAATCGAATTCATAAGTGTTTCTATCCCAAGGTATATATTCATCAATATGCCACTCAAGCATAGAACGTACTTCTTCTTTTGTTTGTAATTTACTGAATTCTCCATGAATATACACTTGTGTTTTCCCTACAATAGCAATCTTTTCTTCTTCTAACGAATATCTATGAATCAGCGAGGAGATGTCCTCTCCGCTAGATTTAGAGCGAGACATAGTAATGGCATCTTCCATTCTACAAACACCTTTTATAATGCGCATAATTACGGCTGTTATAATGTTATCATCAATATAAATGCCTACATATTTTCCTTTCATATATTTCCTCCTTAATAGGGATATATTTGCTCTATAAAAATAGATTGACGATTCCTATCGATACCTAGTTCAATACGTTTTTGAGATGACAGTTGATATTTTTTATCTTCACAAGTAACAATGGCCGATATAGTATCTCTTTTATTTACTATATGATGAACCGTAAGTCTGTATTGACTACTATTTTCTAAGACATAAGAACTCCTTAATTTGCGCCAATTATCTTTGCAGTATAATAGAAACCATGTAACACCACCATCTACCTTGTATAAATTTTTAGTATACACTAATTCTTCTTGTACAGTCTGTTCCATCACTACCACTTGTCTATATGTTAATGACCAAACTAGAATAAGCCCCATGGCAATACATAACACCATATAAGAAATAAATCCATTTTTTTCTAATTTATGCTTCACCTATAATCAAATCCTTATGCTATTAGTACACAACAGGATAAAATCTTACATCGAATATATAGAACGTCCCTCTTTCATTGTTCTATCTACTATGTGCTATATCATATCACTATAGAATGTTATCCATAATTTTCATATACAACACAACTATTCATTCCTATTTAACACACTTCTAAACCAGTAATAATCTGGCAAAATAATTTCTTTTACAGAATACGTCCCCATAATATATAAATCAGCTTCATCATATGGATTTTTTCTTTGAATCTGCCAGCTTAACTGAATACCTTCATTATTTTTAGAAAACACAAATTCATTATTATTCTTTGTAACATACGTATTAGTGACTTCATTCGCAACAGCTGTTCCACTTATCGGTTGTAATACACCATTGCTCATAACTCGAGCTAATATCCAGCCATCTTTTTTAAATCTCCAATATCCTTTTTTACCAATAGAAACCATTGAATAGTCACTATCAACTACAGAAGGTTCATTAGAAAATCGTATACGATTACCAATAAATAATCGTGTATATCTGCCGTCTGCCATTGTCTCTAAAGAGGATTGTACTTGTTCGATATATTGTATACTGTGAGAAGCACAAAAGCAGATCACGCCTATGAGTAAAAAAGAAATAATAGTGGCCATAATAGTCGATGCCAATATAAATCCTTTTGTATTAGATGGTTCCCAAGAGAGTCGATAATTCATATACTTCTTGTTCATTTTTATATACACCAACTCGATAATTAACAACTCGTACTGTATTTACCATATCAGTTGATACAGTTCCTTGAATATAAAAATCTCTATATTCAACGCGATCCAACAAAGGTTTTTTATTATTTTTATAATACATCTTCCCTCGTTCTGTATAAGAAATAGCTGCTTGCAAATAAGTATCCTTACACTTGACTTCATATATATCATAAATAACGGTATAAGATAAAAAATATATAATTGGCAATACAATGCATATAACTGATATTGCTATAATACTGTCACTCATAATAAATCCTGAGGGATGATCTATTGGGTTATACTTAATATAAAATCCCCCTTCCACTAATCATAATAATTATCTTTCACATTATTATGTTTATTATCTAGAGAAATACATTTTAAATAAAAAAATATGACCATAAAGTAATAAACTGTTCCTATTCGTCTAGAATGTATGCCGTATTAAATCAATTGACTTACAGCAATAAGGCATATACTATAGTCATCCAACTCCAGTCATATCACACCGAATACGTCCAGTTTGTACAGCGATAATAACTTGAACTTTTTCTTTAGTTATCGTGTCTTCTAAAATAATACGAGTTAATTGGTCAGGTAATCCATTACCATTAAAAAATACCTCTCCTGTACCACCAATAATAACTATATGACTTGGTAATTCGACTCTGGTATTAGGAACTGCCTTTGAAGATGAACGATGTTCATAACTATGTGTTTTTATTAATACACTTCTTAGTGATTCATTAGTTATGCGCCCCATCATATTATTTAATTGTGCTTCTTTTAAAGAAAGTGCTAATTCTCTTGCATATGATTGTAGTGCATAGTGATTTGATGTATATCGTTGTAAGCTTGCCTGCCCTACAGATACAACTAGTAATAAAATAGTAATTGATATAATCCATTCTGCTCCAACGAATCCATTATATGAAGCTCTACTATATCGATGTATCTTATGTATCATCTTTTTATCTCTTTCTTTAGTGATAATGTATAGTATCTATACTATCGCCATATCCACACATACCATTCTTGCGGTATAACAAAAGATATACAACTACTAAGACAGATAAAAGGGCCAAATGGTATGTATGAATCACATTTTTTATTAGAAATATATAGAAATATGAGATAGAGGCTTCCTAATAAAAAAGAATTGATAACCATACATAGGCTGCCAATAGGTGATTGCCAACAAACTAAAGCCCCAAACCACTTGACATCACCTGTTCCCAACCCATTACGACTTATTTTTCTAAGCATATAGGTAGCTATCATAACTAACAATGATATTTCACAACATAACATCATATCTGCTTCATGAATGTAATGATATAATAAGCCACTAATTGCTAATAAGCATGCATATATATCAGGCAATATATAATATTGCTGATCGATGGTAGCACCTAGTAGTAACCCGCCTAAGAAAATAACTACTAAGAAAATGTCTATTGTCTGATGAAAGTGTTGCATACAAATCCATAATAATAGGCCTGCATTCAAAGAAATAATACTATGTAGTTTAATAACAGATACATTCCATGTTACAATATTCCATTCTTGTAAGGTATAGATAACATACCATATACATAGATATGTCCAAATATAAATCCATATCATACCATCAGCCCTTATCATTTTTATTCTTGTTTAGTAACAACTATACTCTTAAATGAATTCCCATTCTTATTTTCTAAACTAATTGTATATTCCTTATCTTTTGTATCTTTTACGTGCTCTGTTAAATAGCCCTCTTTATATAATGTTTCTACAGTAGGAGGTGTTGTTACATTTTTATCTAGCAAATACAACTGTGTTGCATTTTTGATAACTTGCATGTCTGCTGTTTCTTTTGCTGTTCTAGCTTTGTCTGTGGCCGTCATAAATTGTGGCATAGCAATAGCTGCTAAAATAGCGATAATCGCAACAACAACCATTAATTCAACTAATGTAAATCCATTTTTTATCTGTCGCTGTATAGCCTCTTGATAATAACGCAGTTGTCTATTATATCTTAAGATTTCATTCTCAAATTCTCCCATATATACCTCCTAATATTATTTCATCATAGATGTAATAGCATCAAACATAGGTAATAAAATAGTGATTACTAAAAATCCTACACTAATTCCCATACAACTTAACATAATAGGTTCTAATAATCGTTCCATTTTCTTAGTATATTGTTCTAATAGTGCCTGATAATAAGTACTACAATGACATAACATATCTACCATTTCACCAGTTTCTTCCCCAATTTGAATGAGTTCATGAATAAAAGGCGTCCCTACGTAACAATCCTTCATGGCTAGGCCTAATGGTTTGCCATGCTTAACAGCATTAATCATGTCTTGGTGACATATTCTAGCATATTGATTTCTCCATAATTTAGTCGATAGTTCTAATGTTTCAATAAGAGAAATACCGCTCTGAATGAGTAACGACCAAACTTGTAAAATATTTATATAATAGATGCACGCTAGCCAATTATAGCGATTTGATTGTTTCCACAGCCATTTATGAACGTATAATTTTCCACCCCCTTTGTAATACCATATTCCCAATATAATCAATCCTAAACAATGAAGTAGTATAATTCTAACTATATGTTCACGAATCATATTTCCTGCCGTGAAAATAACTTGTGTCATAGCAGGAACATCCATATGCATAGTTTGAAATACACGCTGAAAGGAAGGTAAAATAAATACAATAGCAACACCAATAAAAATAATCATTAAACATAATAAAAATGATGGATATGTTAAAGCACCTATTATTTTTTCCTTATAAATCTTTTCTTGTTCATAATAATTACGAATCAACAGAAGACTATCATCTAGAGATCCAGACGCTTCTCCAGCCTTTAATACCGCTATACCAACTGAAGGAAATCCTTGCTCATATAATGCACTAGCCAATGATTTACCTCTTTGAATAGATTCTGATAATCGAATATAGTTTATATTATCTGGATGTTGCTCACATAACAATACAATAATTCTTCTCAACGGAATACCAGCCTTCAACAACAGCGATAAACGATAGGAAAATTCTATAACATCCTTACGTCGCCATCTTGTCTCTTGTGATTTTGCAGTAGCACCATGAATAGATATAATTGTATATTCTTGCTCTTTTAACTTAATAGCTACCTCTTGTTGATTTTCTGCCCACATATGACCTTCTATAAAAGCATCTGAAGTATCAACACATGTATATTCATATAGTTTCATAACAATATCCTAATAATGCTGTAAATTCAGATCTTGCTCCCCATGTTTTTTGCAATTCCTTAACTGCCATTTCCATTGTCTGCATTGGATAAGTCGTTTCTTGAATAGAACAAATTTGTGGCTCTTTACGTTGTCGTATTAAATTTGCAACAGCAGGTGTATTAATCAAAATATCACGAGCAGTAATAAATTTACCGTCAAAAACAAATAATCGTTGGCAAATAATAACTCGTAATACCTGTGATAGTTGATGTCGCATTTCTTCTTGTTGCTCTGATGAAAACATAGATAGCATTCTATGAATCGCCATAGTGGCTCGTTGTGTATGCATGGTTGCAAACACTAGATGTCCTGTTTCTGCTGCGTGCAGTGCTGCCTCTAAGGTTGAAGAATCACGTAATTCTCCTATCATAATAATATCAGGGTCTTCTCGTAGTGCATCTCTAACTCCCGTCGACATTGATTGTATATCTTTGCCTAGCTCTCGTTGATGAATCAATGAACATTTATTAGTAAATATATATTCAATAGGATCTTCCAACGTAACTATGTGACGATTCATATGTTCGTTTATATACGACACACAAGATGCTAAAGTAAATGTTTTTCCTGAACTAGTCGGTCCTGTAATTAGTACAAGTCCATCTTTTGTAGTGCATATGGAACGAAATAAATCTGCTTGCCTATC
This sequence comes from Veillonella montpellierensis, assembly GCF_947090115.1. Taxonomy (NCBI): domain Bacteria; kingdom Bacillati; phylum Bacillota; class Negativicutes; order Veillonellales; family Veillonellaceae; genus Veillonella; species Veillonella montpellierensis. The sequence continues at coordinate 79,708 of NZ_CAMUMS010000001.1, read as the reverse complement.
TCTTTCAAATCCAATGGTTCGATTATATAGTATGCGCAAGGTAGCACTCCAATGCCCATTGGATCTATATAAATGAACACGTATTCTAGTATTCTTATAGGTAAAGGCTGCATCATAGGATTGCTTTTCAATCAACTTAATACCACACTGACTAGCAATATCTAAAAAAATTTGATAACTCCCATGCATGTCATCCTGTTTAAGTAATTCATTGTCAATACGCATATAAATGGATTCTAATTCTCCTATATGAATATCTGTTGCACCTTTTTCCATTGCTTTTGATAAAACATCTATCAATGTGGAGGTCTGGCTAGATAAAGATTCCATGCCTTTTTACCTCCTCTTGTGTTGTCACTTTTCGCTCAACTAAAATTTTGGCACTATCTGCTAATGATGTAATTAAATGTTCTGGTATTGACTGTATCCAATGTGTCGTATCACTTGGTATGGATAATAATTCATATACACCTACTCGCCCCTGATAACTTTCTATAGTAGGTACGTATTTTCTCACTAATCGCTGAGCCATAGCACCAATTAAAGTAGCCTCAATCAAATAGGGTGCAACCCCCATATCAATCAACCGTTCCACTACTGCTTCTGATGAATTTGTATGAATTGTAGAAAACACTTTATGTCCCGTCAATGCTGCTTGAATGGCCAATGACGCAGTTTCTGTATCACGAATTTCCCCCACCATAATAATATCTGGATCTTGTCGTAACACAGCTCGCAAACCTGTAGCAAATGTAACGCCTACTTTTTCATTAATTTGAATTTGTCTAGCATGTTCAATATGTGCCTCTACTGGATCTTCTAAACAAATTAACTTATACATACTCAATTCAAGCCGCCGTAATAAAGCATATAATGTAGAAGTTTTTCCAGAACCAGTAGGCCCTGTAATTAGAAATAAACCATATGGGCGTTGTAATATTTTATCTATATAAGTGATTAACTCTGCGTCCATACCTAATTCTTCTAATGATTTGTAATTACACACATCTCCCATCAAACGACATACAACCGACTCACCATAAATTGTAGGCATGGTAGAAATTCTCATTTGAACAAATCTATCTGATTTCTTCCAATCCCAACGACCATCTTGCGGAATGCGTTTTTCTCCTATATCAAGTCCACTTTCTACTTTAATACGATTAATAACTTGTTCTGCATATTCAGCTGCTATATTTTTATAAAGTGTTAACAACCCATCTACTCTAAATTGTACTAATACACCATTGACTACTGATTCAAAGTGTATATCGCTAGCCTTTTCTAATAATGCTGCTTCTATGATGCTATCTAATTCTAAATCGACGTAAAACACAAGCCCTCCTTTCTGCAACTTTTTTCTTTTACACCTGTCTTACCTGTTGCACCAATAAATTCGAGATTATTTTTTAAACTCCTGCCAAGGTATAAAAATTTTTTTATTTACATAAATAACCGTTCATACTGTGGTAATGCTATATATTTATTTTAAGTATATTTATTGACTATACGAACATATGACCTATATAATAGGTATATATAGCTATATTGGGTACAGTACATGAGCGCCCCATATTCTATGATGCATTTATTCCACACTCCATACCATTACGAAAGGATTTCCATGAGACACCCTGCTACCGATATTAATTCAAAACAAATAAAAATTTTAGAATATATAACTAATTGCTTACAAAACGAATATCGTTGTCCTACTGTGCGAGAGATTTGTGAATATATAGGATTAAGCTCTACATCTACAGTCCATTCCCATCTAAATGCCTTAGAACGTTTTGGATATATTAAACGCGATAAAAATAAAAATAGATCAATTTCTGTAATGCATATGCCCAAAACACAACCATCCGTAAATAACATAACCAACGAATGTACTACATCTGAGGAATTTGAGTTTATGGGATCTCACCTTCGTCAAATACCATTAGTTGGCACTGTACAAGCTGGTGCTCCTATTACGGCTATACAAAACATAGAAGATATGATTACCTTACCGATTCGATTAACAGGTAACTCTGATTGTTTCTTATTAAAAGTACAAGGAGAATCGATGATTCAAGCTGGTATTTTAGAAGGAGATTTGCTAATTATACGACAGCAAAATGTTGCTAATAATGGAGATATTGTAGTCGCTAGAATTGATGATGAAGCAACAGTCAAACGTTTCTTTAAGGAAAGTGACCATATTCGTCTACAACCAGAAAACGATGCTTTCTCCCCTATTATTACTCAAAACTGTGTCATTGAAGGACTCGTAATAGGCTTAGTTCGGGATTCTATATAATAATTCGCGCAAAATTAGTAAATAATTTTCAACGCATTACAAGCAACAATGTTAATAGATACACCTAGATGTACCTACTAACATAATAAATATCTGCATAAATAACAATCACCTACACGTATATATTTTATGAAAATACATGCGTGTAGGTGATTGTTTATTATTTTATTCATAGAATAATTGCCTAGCTTAATATGATTTCTAAATTTCTGTTAGCCAATCAACTCATTTATGATCGAGCATTGCTAAGATATATAAATAGGTCATACTATAAGCAAATTGTACTTATTAAAAAATATAAATTTTTGATAATATACAATTTCCAGTTATTCTTCTTGCTGTATACGGTTTTATCACTGGTATAAATTTTAGTAATGTTACTAACAAAAATGACAGAATCACTAAGAAGAGTATTGAATAGAATTTCAAAAACTACAAAGAATTTTCAAAAATTAAAATTACGAAAAAAAAAAAATATATATATGTTTTATCGCACTATATATCCAATTTTATATATTGCATAAAAATCAAGACTGACACCACCAACATAGAATGTAGAAAATATAAAATACGTCATTGTGAAAAGTGTATCCTACAAAAGATTATTTGTATACTAAAATGATTAACTTTTTGACTTATTCAAATCATAGTCACTATAGTTAGAAAATTTATTACTTACTAAAATTTCACCAATAAATTAGAGAGTTATATTAATTATTACAAGATTAACTATATAATCTCAAATTAAAAGGAATGAGTTCAGTAGAATACCAAACTCATTCCTAAAAAGTAACTTAATAGTATCTGTTCATAACTATAGAACTTAATAAAATTTTTCTGTAATGCGCTTTTTATAAAGAATCATAATGCATAGTCTCTATATAATAAAACTCTATACCATACATACAATCTAATATACTATATCCAGTGTCATACTACTCATTTATATGGTTCTAAAGCAGATTCAATAACGGCCGCTTCTGCGTCATTAGGTTCACACATAGGCAAGTGAAAAGGACCTGCTGGTAATCCCATTTTTCGAACCGCATATTTAATAGGAATTGGATTCGTAGTTATAAACATGGCTTTAAAAAGAGGAACTAGTTCTCGATGAATGCGTTCCGCATCTAGCCCTCTATTTTCTTCATAGGCTTGAATCATATTACTCATCTTTGTAGCTGCTATATGCGATACAACAGAAATAACACCACAAGCACCAACAGACAATAAAGGTAATGTTAACCCATCATCACCACTATACATCATAAAACTATCTGGCAAAGAATATTTAATTTCAGAAGCAAGATTTAAATTACCACTAGCTTCTTTTATGGCACATATATGTGGATATTCTCTATGCAAACGTGCTAGCGTATTAGCTGTAATAGATGTGCCTACCCGTCCTGGTACATTATAAATCATAATCGGTAAACTTGAAGCTTCTGCAATAGCTTTGAAATGTAAATATTGCCCCTCTTGATTCGGTTTATTATAAAATGGAACAACTGCCATAAGCGCATCTACTCCAGTAGCACTAGCGCGTTTCGTAAATTCTACACTATGTTGCGTACTATTAGTGCCTGTATTAGCAATAATAGTACCTTTCTTGCCACAAGATTCTACAATACGTTGAAATAATAGCAATTTATCTTCATCAGAAATTGTAGGACTTTCACCAGTTGTACCACATACTACTAATCCATCTGATCCATGATCTAATAAATAATTGGCTAACTGTACACTTCCTTCAAAATCTACTGTTCCATCTTGACAAAACGGTGTAATCATAGCTGTTATTACACGACCAAAAGTTTTCATCCTTAGCCTCCCTAAGTCTATAGACTCTTCATCTATTAAAAGCTTTGTTTCTCAATAAGGTACTCTGCAATTTGCAACGCATTTAAGGCGGCACCTTTACGGATTTGATCACCTACAATCCAAAAATTCATTCCTTTTTCATTATATAAATCTTTTCTAATACGTCCAATTTCACAATCATTTTGATTAGATGTATATAATGGCATAGGATATATCTGTTCCATCGGATTATCTTTTACCTGCAAACCTTTGAATGTACGGCAAGCAGCTTTAAAATCCTCTACACTAACAGATGATTCTGTTTCGACTAATACAGATTCTGAATGAGAACGGTACACAGGAACTCGTACAGTAGTTGGTACAACTTGAATTGTATCATCGTGGAATATTTTTTGTGTTTCATAAACCATTTTCATTTCTTCTTTTGTATAGTCATTTTCTAAAAATATATCAATTTGAGGAATCACATTAAACGCAATTGGATAATGTTTAGGACAAGAAGTAGTTGGCAATATATTCGCTACTACTGGCTCATGATGGACAGATGCACTTACCTGTTTTTCTAATTCTTCTAACCCTTCTTTACCCGCTCCAGATACTGCTTGATAAGTACTAACAACAATACGCTTAATAGGAGATAAATCATGCAAAGGCTTTAACCCTAATGCCATAATAATCGTAGAACAATTAGGATTAGCAATAATTCCTTTATGCTTATCAATATCTTCTGGATTAACTTCTGGTACTACCAATGGTACTTCTGGGTCCATACGAAATGCACTAGAATTATCGATAACAATGGCACCACGCTTTACTGCTTCTGGTGCTAAAGATTTAGAAATGGATCCACCTGCAAATAAAGCAATATCAATATCTTCAAACGATTCTGGTTTTGCCTCTTCTACTATATACTTTTTACCATTAACTACAAGTGTAGTCCCTGCTGAACGAGCTGATGCTAATAACTTTAATGTATTAAATGGAAATTTGCGTTCTTCAATTAATGTAATAAATTCTGCCCCTACAGCACCGGTAGCACCTAAAATGGCAACATTTGGTTTCCTCATATCTATCCCTCTTTTTTTAATTACCACATATTCTATTTATATAAACTATGGTTCTTACTATTTCAATATATTGTTACTACTACTATATAGAACAAGCGTCTATAATACGTCCGATATAACAAATGTCCTAATGCATTAATTATAAATAATGTTCTAATCCATAGGTTAATCCTGGATATAAACTTATTTTTTTGCAAGCTAATACAACACCAGGCATAAAAGATTTACGGCTCAAAGAATCATGACGAACGGTCAATGTTTCATCGAATCCGCCAAAAATAACTTCTTGATGAGCTACATACCCAGGCAACCTCACACTATGAATAGTAATGTCATCGACTTTGGCACCTCTTGCACCAGGTAAACTTTCTTTTGTTAAATCTTCTGCCGCAGTAACATGAGCTGCTACTTTAGCTTCATTAATCAATTTAGCCGTTAGAATAGATGTACCCGATGGCGCATCATATTTATGGTTATGGTGTAATTCAATAATCTCTACATTTGGAAAGTATGGTGCTAATTCAGATGAAACCTTCATCATCATCACTGCCCCTAAGGAAAAATTTGGAGCCACAAGACAATTGGCACCATTTTTTCTAGCAATACGATCAAGTTCAGTCCGTTCTTCTTCTGTAAGGCCTGTAGTACCAATAACCAAATGTATACCCGCAGACAAAATCTGTTTCGCATTTTCAAAAATAACCGCTGGCGATGTAAAATCCACTATCACATCTGGTTTCTCATGAGATAAAGCGTCTTTTAATGATGGGGAAGTTACAATGTGTAAAGGTTCTATCCCTGCCACTGAACCGATATCACGGCCAGCTAATTTTGGATCGACACCTCCTATTAATGTAAGTTCACTATCATCATGTACGGCTTTTACTACTTCTTTTCCCATTTTACCGCCCGCACCTGACACCATTACTTTAATCATGATAACGCCTCCTAAAAAAAAGACCAGCGGTGTTATCCACTGATCTTTCTATATACTACTTATTCTCCTATAACGAGAATAAAAATAATGCAAGAACAATGAGTTAGCACTCCATCAAATGATGACAGTCACATACCTATTAAGTATATAACCAGCAATAATCGTTAGTATAATTATCACTTCGGCGATCAGTCCTTTTATTATGCTTCTCTGCTTACCAAACTCCACAAAATTACTATTACATCTCGCGCCTCTATCTCCGTATATGATATTCTAATGTAATTAGTATACGTGTATTTTTCATATAAGTCAAATATAAGCATACTCAACTATCCGACTATAATTTTATGCCCCTATTAGAATAATTAGAAAATTATTCTGTCTCACCTGCATATGTAAATACTAATCAAGATTTAGAAGAAATAGCAAAATGTTCCATCAGTTCTCTAGCTGTTTCCATAGCTGTATGAGAAATATTTTTACCAGACATCATGCATGCTATTTGCCGTAAGTGCTCCTCTTTATCAAGTTCTTTCACTGTAGAATACGTACGTCCATTTTTTTCCATTTTCGACAAATGATAATGATGTAATGTAATACTTGCAGTCTGCGGCAAATGGGTAATACAAAATATCTGATTATGGGTAGATAGATTTTGTATTCGTTCCGCCACACGTAATGCAATATCACCACTGATACCAACATCAATTTCATCAAAAACTAGTGTTTTATGCATATTATCACTAAATACAGACTTAAAGGCTAAGGCAATCCGCGCCAATTCACCACCAGATGCAACTTTATGCAAAGGCAATAAAACCTCTCCTGTATTTGCTGAGAATAATAACTCAATCGAGTTAGCTCCTAACGCAGTTAAGCTATGATCACAGTCGATAGAAAATTCTAATCGTGCTTTTTCCATACCTAGAATAGACAACTCTTTTTGTAATGCTTTTGCAATCGAGTCAGCATTCTTCTGGCGGATAGTGCATAAGGCAAGTAAATCAGTCTCTGCTTGTTGTTTTGCCAATGCTAACTCTTCTTCCAGAGTCTCTTGTGCATACGTTTCTTTTTCCAACTCTTCTAAACGAGATTGTGCCTTCTCTTCATATGCTTGTATTTCTTCAATAGTTGTCCCATATTTTTTCTTCAATGCATATAACAGAGAGTCCCGTTCTTGACAATACACATATCGCTCTTCATCAAAGCTAATCGTATCACCATATCGATCTAGTGATTGTGCTGCCTCTTCTAATTGAACATAGGCAGAATTCATCAAGTCTAATATAGTAGCAAGTTGATCATCATATTTTGTGACACCTTGTATTTCACTTTGAATACTTGTTATAACATCTAACAAAGGTGTTTCTCCCTCATAAAATGCATGATAGCACGATGATACTACCTTATTAATATATTCAAAACTATCAAGCCTTTTTAACTCATCCCTGATAGATATATCTTCTCCAGGCTCTAAAGCAGCCGTTTCTATTTCATCAATTTGAAAGCGTAATATATCTAGCTCTCTAGCTCGTTCAGCCATAGTTTCTGTCAAATGATCCGCCTTGCATTTAGCATTTTTATATACTGTATAGGAGGATTGATACTTCTCATAAGCTTGCTTAGCTTCTTCCGTATAGGTATCCAGGTACTCATGATGCGTAGTTGGATCTAGTAATAATTGATTGCTATATTGACCATGAATATCCGCTAAATACTGTCCAATCTCCTTTAACGCCTTTAAGGGGATAGGTTGATCATTAGCAAGAATTGTTGATTTTCCTTGTCGATTGAAAGAACGAGATAAAATAAGTTGTCCGTCCTCTACTAAAATATTCTTGCTATCCAACACCTCTAGTAATCTTTTATTATGGGAAATATCAAAAACACCTTCAATAATAAAACTATCCTTTTCATAGCGAATAAATTCACTATTAGCTCGTTCTCCCAATAAAATGCTAAAAGCATCCATCAAAATAGATTTTCCAGAGCCTGTTTCTCCTGTAAAAATAGTAATTCCTTCACGAAAGTTGATTCTCATCTGCTCAATCAAAGCAAAGTTTCGAATTCCCATTTGCAATAGCATAGATTAATCCTTCATTAATTCAGCAATACGTTTTAATACTGTTGGCACTTCATCTACTGTTTTAGCAATCAATAAAATTGTATCATCACCCGCTAAGGTACCGATAATCTCTGACCATTTTGCATGATCAATAGAAAATGCTACTGATTGAGCCGATCCAGGAATTGTATGAAGTACAATCATATTCAAACTATTATCGACCTTAATAATAGAGTCTTGAAATAAACGATTAATACGACTTCTAGATAAAACAATATTTTCCTCCGGCGATAGAGCATAACGATAATGTCCATCACCTGTAGGAATTTTTATTAACATTAATTCTTTAATGTCTCTCGATACAGTTGCTTGTGTAACCTCAATTCCTTCAGCCAATAAAGCGGCTGCCAATTCTTCTTGTGTTTCAATAGAATGAGATTGCACGATTTCTTTAATTTTGTTATATCGGTAACGTTTCATAATGGCTCCTTTTATGATATTAACCACAATGCTATTATTTTTAATTATATCACATAGAAATGTATAAAAGTACGACTTTTTATACATTTCTATGTATTATCTATTAAATTAGCGTCTTTTTATTATGTATAGTTGAGGTGGCCGATTAATTTGATTGATTGGCTTCCACATAGCAATATCAAATTGCTTCTGACACTGTTGTGATAAAAAATCTTCTACCGCCTCTTGTTCTGATTGCCCATATGTCGTACCAGGATAAGCTACAATTGTCACATAACCATTCGTAGATAAATATTTCATGCTACTTGAAATAGCTGCTAAGGTGCTCTCAATTTGAGTAGTAATTGTATGATCTCCTCCAGGCAAATATCCTAAATTAAATAAGACCAAATCAAATCGTTTTCCTCTGTGCCCAATCTGTTCAATAAGAATATCATGGGAACCTACTAACAGTGTCACTTTCTTCGCGCCAGTCCTATGATTACAACTATGTTGATTTATAGAGAGCTTGGCTTTTGCTGTTTCAATTGCTACTTTTTGAATATCTATTCCTATAAATTCACAATTTCTATTATCTAGCCTAGATGCCTTTTCACATACATATAGTAAATCATTCCCATTTCCACAAGTTGCATCAATAACTACCTGAGCATCAACAATACATTCATCCCAAATACAATGTTGAAATTGAACAGCATGATTAACATTAATCATAATAATTCATCCCGCCTTGCCGATAACTTTTTAAAAAGTGTACTAAAAAATTTCTGATCTTCAAAACGTACAAATCGGCAATATACTGGATTCGATGCTATATGCAATATCTCTTCTCTAGAAAAGTTATATTCAAAGGTGCCGTCAATACAAATATGCAATTGCTTCTCTCTACTAGGCATAGTGATATCAATCTGGGCACTTTCTTTTAATACCATTGACACACTTTGTAATAAATGTGGTGCTATGGGTGTCACAATGATGGATCGATTATCCGGTGCCATAATAGGCCCCCCTGCCGATAAATTATAACCAGTAGATCCCGTAGCCGATGCAACAATCAAGCCATCTGCAGGATACATTTGCGTATGGCCCCCATTAATAGCTAAGTTAATACGTGCCATTTTTGCTGGTTCAGATCGTGTAACAACCAATTCATTAATAATCGGTACTAATTCTTGTGTACCTGTTGGTCCTTGAATTTTCGCATGTAAATGGCCTCTATTTTCTATCACATATTCTCCATTAGCGATTCTTTTAATATGCGATGTCATTTGTTCTAATTCAATTTGATTTAAAAATCCAAGTTCCCCTAAATTAATACCACAAACCGGTACATTATATGGGTATATTTGACGAGCTAAATGGATAATTGTTCCATCTCCACCAAAACTAAATGCCATATCCAATTGTTTAAAAATATCTGGTTTTCTTAGCACATGAGAAGTAGGTATGGATAAGAGATTTACTAAATTATACTCCTCAATATCATCAGGAATATACACTTCGATATCATTATCCTTACAAATTCTATATGCTGTATTCAGTATTTCTATAATATTAGGCTTTCCCATATTAGGAAAAAATCCAATTCGCATTTTTTTCTCCTATAATGTATGTGCTTTATCTACTACTGATTGAATTAGTTCATCAGTAATTGGTAATGCACCCACTTCATTCTTTGTAAAGTAACCTAAAAATTCGATATTTCCTTCCATGCCTTTGATGGGAGAGAATGTAAGACCTTGTAAATACAAATGGCATTGACTAGCAACTGATAAAATACGCGACAATACCTCTTTATGAATCATCGGATCTCTAACAATGCCACCTTTACCGACTTTATCTTTTCCAGCTTCAAATTGTGGCTTAATCAATGCCACCATAGATCCTGTATCTTTTAATAAATGAACGGCTACTGGTAATACTTTGTCCAATGAAATAAACGCCACATCAATAGAAATAAAATCTGCTAATTCGCCTATTTGGACTGGTGTAACAGAACGAATATTTTGTTTTTCCATGTTAATAACGCGTGAATCTTGTCGTAGTTTCCAAGCTAATTGATTATATCCTACGTCAATAGCAAAGACTTTACTCGCTCCATTTTGCAATGCACAATCAGTAAATCCACCCGTAGAAGCTCCGATATCTATCATAACCGCATTTGTTAAATCAATATCATATAAATGTATCGCTTTTTCTAACTTCAAACCGCCCCTACTAACATAGGGTAATGTATTACCTTTTATAACAATATTAGCATCTACAGGAACCTTCGTTCCCGCTTTATCAATTCGTATGGACTCGTCCATAAAAATTTGACCTGCCATAATCGCAGCTTTTGCTTTTTCTCTACTTTCAAATAAACCACGATTCACTAATACTATATCTAATCGTTCTTTCGTACTCATATAGCACCACCATAAACTACAAAATATTGAATACATGCAATAAGTATACCTAACATAAGGCCTCCGAATACTTCAAATGGTGTATGTCCCAATAATTCTTTTAATGTAGCCCCATCTAGTCGTACGGGAATCTGCTTATTTTTAAAATAATGAATTAATTGATTTAAAATTTGCGCTTGTTTTCCTGCCTCTCTGCGCACTCCCGATGCATCATACATAACAATGCAGGATACAACAACACCTAAAATAAAAATATCAGACTCCACACCATTCTTAATAGCTATCGATGTGGTAGTGGCAATAACAAAGGATGTATGAGAACTAGGAAATCCACCTGATCCAACTAACCGTTCCCATGAAAATGTTTTATATCTTACTAATGTAATAAAAAATTTAAGGAGTTGTGCCCCAAACCATCCCCAAAAAGCACTTTGTGCTACATAATTATGAAATAATACTATTATCGTATCCATATTAATTTGACCTACCTACTAAATACGTTACTAACGCCTCTAATATCCTAGTATCATGGGTAGTATTATCCAGTGCCTGACTAGCCATATTCGCTACGTTTTTTGCTTCTGCTCTAGCTTTTTCTAGTCCAAGCAATGATACATAGGTAGATTTATCTTGTCGTTCATCACTCCCTGGCGTCTTGCCAAGTTCTTCTACCGTTCCTACCACATCTAATATATCATCAGTAATTTGAAATAATAATCCTAAGCAATTTGCATAAATACGATATTCTTCTTTGGTAGATGCATCTGCTTGCCCCAAAATTAATCCTAGTTCTACAGCGGCAGAAAATAAAGCACCTGTTTTCCCTCTATGCAAAATCTTTAATTCTTCTAAAGGAATGTGCTTACCTTCACTTAATAAATCAAATGCTTGTCCACCAACCATACCATTTGGCCCTGCTGCAGCAGCTAATACTCCAATGCATTCCTTACATATTTGTGCAGATACTACTTTATTTTTTGTACACAACTCAAAAGCATATGTCAATAAGCCATCGCCAGCCAAAATAGCCATTCCCTCGCCAAACACTTTATGATTGGTTAAGTGTCCTCGACGATAATCATCATTATCCATTGCTGGCAAATCATCATGAATTAGAGAATATGTATGTATTAACTCCAAGGCACATAAGAATTCCGTATATTTTTTATAATCCTCGCCTAACGATTCCAATATCGCCATGGTTAAAATAGGACGAATTCTTTTTCCTCCTTGTAATAAACTATAATTCATAGATTCATATAATCGACTATATTCTGGAATTTCTGATGCTAATAACGTTGCTAATTCTGCTTCTACAAACTTCTTACCCTTTGCTAAATAGTTTGCTATCATAATGTCCTCTCAATTATTACAGTAATTTTATATATCACTATTCTGTAATTTTTACTTCTTCAATAATCTGTTGAATTTCATCTTCTACATTTTCTAGTATGCTAGTACATTCTTTAACTAGTACTAATCCCTTTTTATAATTTATTAACAATTCATTAATTGATAAATCATCTCTATCTAATGTTTGTACAATTGATTCTAATGCAGCATACTTTTTTTCATAGTTTTTAATTGTTGTTGTCATATCTTTTTATATCCTCAACGCGTGTCTGTACACTCCCATCACATAAGGTAATGTTGATAGAATCACCTACTGATATGGTATCTACGGAAGTAATCACATGATTTTTTGATTCAACACGACTATATCCTTTCAACATTAAATGTAATGGGTTAAGCAATTCTAATTGCTTGCCTATCGTAAATAATTGATTTTTTTTACTATCTACTTCTGTAGTCACTAATTGTATCAATGTACTTTTATAATTTTGCAATCGTTTTTGTTCTTGATGAATAGAAGTTAATGCAGGAATACCAAGTTTTCGATTAAATATAGCACTTAATTGTCGTTTTTTTTCAGACAATACATTATCTATATGATTGTGTAAATACATCTCTTTTGCATCTAATTGTTCTTGTAAACTACGCAATGGGTACACTGCCATTTCTGCCGCATGACTTGGTGTAGCAGCCCTTACATCAGCAGCAAAATCACAAAGAGTATAATCAGTTTCATGGCCTACTGCAGAAATAATGGGCGTCTTACATTCATAAATTGCTTCTACAACTTGTCTAGCATTAAAACACCATAAATCCTCCGGTGTTCCACCACCACGGCCAACAATAATTAATTCTATGTCCTTATCTTTATCGGCTCGTTGAATTCCTTTTGCTATACTAATAGCAGCCTTATCCCCTTGCACTGGTACAGCAAACAACTTAAATGGAATCAGAGGATTTCTTTGTTTACTTACATGCAAAATATCATGCAATACTGCACCAGATTGAGATGTTACAATGCCAATACAAGTAGACATAGTAGGTAATGCTTTCTTATGATCATCATCAAAATAACCAAGTGCGGATAATTCTTTTTTCAGTGCTTCAAACTCGAGTTGAATACTACTTTTTTCACCCACTTGCATATCCTGGCAAATCAAGTGTAATCGTCCTGTTTTACTATAAAAATTAATAGAGGCTTTCATAGTAACTAGCAATCCATTTTCAATTTGCTTAACCAGGCCTTTTTGTATGGCCGTGCTCTTCCACAGTGTCACATCAATCGCTGATTCTTCATCTTTCAAAGTGAAATAAAAATGTCCATTGCTATGATGTTTAGCATTTACAATAGTACCTACTACATACACATTTTTAAGTACATATTCTTTGTCTAATGTACGCTTGATAAAAGCATTTAATTTAGTTATAGAAAATATATGTTCCATATATATTATCCTCCACATGCTTGATGGAGTAAAGAAGCTCCAAATGCATTGCCCGTAGCATTATCATAGCTATATTTAGCATCTGCCAAAACTAGTTTCATATGTAATTTTCCTGTAGTACGTTCTAATTGATGCCGTAAAAATTGATTCGACATAACACCTCCTACAGCAACTAGAGTTAAAGCTGGCCTCTGTTGTACATGATATGAAATCATTTTATCTAATGACTTTGCAATACACTTAAATACAGAAAGTGCCATTTCATTTGTCGCTTTGCATCGTTGTATGCGACGCATCATTTCACTATAAGGGCCACTAAAACTAATATGTCCATTTTTTACAGATGAAGGCAGTGGATCATAGGTAAATGCCTTATTTGCTGCTTTTTCCATCATAGGACCGGCAGGGAAATGAAAGCCCAAAGCCACGCCTACGCGATCAACGAATTGTCCTCCATGTAAATCTAAACTGCCCCCCACTAATTCTGTATGAAAGCAACCTGATGTATCATATTGACAATATAATAACTCTGTAGTTCCACCTGATACATGTAAGCTATAAAATGGTTCCATAGGAATAAATTTAATCTGACGTAGTGCTGCTAAAATATGATTCTCTTGATGTGAAAATCGATATAACGGAATTTTTAATATATGAGCCAATGTCCTAGCATGTCCTAACCCCACTAAAAATGCTGGCATATAAGAATTATCCTCACGTCTAGGAAACGCACTAACCCCTATAGCACTAATAGATCCATCCAAGGTTAGTGATTCTATAAGATCTGGTAATGCACGTGTATGTTGAAATACCATTTCTGATTGCTGTAATCCACATGCACCAGATTTAACTTGTAATAATCGACGTGCTTCGCCAATGAGATTACCTTCTTGATTAACAATAGCACAAGAAGTCGTATAGCAACTCGTATCAATGCCTAAATAGTAATGATTCATTTTGATTTCACTATACTATCTAACACGCCATTAATAAATCGATATGATGATGTGGATGCAAAGGACTGTGCTAACTGAACCGCTTCATTAATAATAATAGAAGGTGCTAATCTATCATCAGAAAATTTAATTTCATAAATAGCCAATCGTAAAATTGCTCGATCAATCCTATCTAAATGTTCTACGCGACGCTTATTTAAAAACGATTGCATACACATATCAATATCCTGCATATGTGCTATTATGCCTTGTAGCGTATTCTTCACATATGTGGCATCCATACTCCCATCTTTGTACCCTTCAGGGAATACCATCTCATCGATTGTATTATGAAATTCATTAGCATAGAGTGTTTGAAAGACATATTGTCTTGCTTGCCTACGATTTCGTTTATTACTATTACTCATTATGAAACTCCTCTTGTTTTGTTACTAAGCCCTCAATGTGAACATCTACTTTAACATCTTCTAATCCCAACGTTTCTTTTAATTTTGTTCGAATATTACGTTGTATATGTTTAGATACATCAATTAACTGATACCCATAAAAAACCTTGCAATATAAATTAATTTCTAATCCTTCTTTACGATGCTTTAAATTTAATCCTGGTAATGATTTCTTTCCAAATTTTTGACCAATACCATCCATAACATCATCAATAAGCCTTGTACTTAATGAATGAACTTCATCCATATTAGTTACTACTTTTGTAGCTACATCCAGTATTTCCCTATCAGTAACATGTATTTTTGACATAATTGACTTATTTTTTTGTTTCATCTTGCTGCTCCTTAATGATTGTCTGTGACAAATCATTAAATACTAATCCTTGCACAAAAATATTAATGTGTTCTACTTTAGCTTCAGTCATATCAACAAGAGCTGTTTTAATTCGTTCTTGTAATCGTAATGCCACATCAGGAATACGATACCCATAATTTACAATCACATACATATCAATACATAGAGCGCCATCTTCTTCGAAAGATATACTCACGCCTTCATTCGTTTTTTTTCGTCCTAACAAATTAGCTACTTCATCACTAAAAGTACCACTCATCCCAGCTACCCCTTTAGTCTCCAAAGCTTTGTTAGTAATAATAGTTGCGTATACATCTTCATTAATTTTTATTTTGCCTTCTTCTAAATAGATAGCTCGTTCTGCCATATTATTTCGCTCTCCTTTCTAAAAAAAACATTTGCCTACAGTATGCTAACAAATAGACAAATGCTTTTAATAATAACACATATATAGGATATAAATCCATTGGTAAAGAGCGATTGCCTATATACTATATCTGAAAACTTCAGCGTTAGGCACGTTCAATATATTGTCCTGTTCTTGTATCAATTCGAAGAACATCATCAACATTAATGAACATAGGAACTTTAACAGTATAACCAGTTTCTAATACAGCTGGTTTATTGCCACCAGTCGCTGTATCTCCTTTAATGCCTGGTTCTGTTTCGATTACTTTAAGTTCTACTGCAACTGGTAAATCAAGACCAATAACAATACCTTGGAAGAACATAATACTTACTTCCATATTTTCTAATAAAAAGTTTTTTGCATCTCCTAATTGTTCAAGAGTTAATTCAACTTGATCATAGGTTTCATTGTCCATAAATGTATAAGTATTATCACTTTCATACAAATATTGCATACGACGACGATCAACATGTGCTTTAGGAACTTTTTCACCTGCATTAAATGTACGTTCTACTACAGCTCCAGTTTGTAAGTTTTTTAATTTACACCGTACAAACGCTGCGCCTTTACCTGGTTTAACATGTTGAAAGTCTACGACTTGCCATACATTATTGTCAATTTCAATTGTTGTACCTGGGCGAAAATCATTACTAGAAATCATTAAAATACCTCCATTTAAATACCTAATTCTATTAAATTCTTAGGGCTATGTGTTAACACCTCACAACCTTGCGACGTAACAATAACACTGTCCTCTATTCTCAATCCAATAGTACCTGGCAAATATATACCTGGTTCAATGGTGACTATCATTCCTGCCTCAAAAACAGATTCAGATCGTGGCGATGCTACTGGCAATTCATGAATGTCAAGACCTACTCCATGTCCTGTACCATGACCAAAATACTCCCCATATCCATCTGCTTTAATTGATTCTCTACAAACCGCATCCAATTCTGCACCAGTCTGCCCTACATGAACAGACTCTACACCTTTTGTTTGCGCCCGTAACACCACATCATATAATTGTTTCTGCAATGATGATGCTTGTCCCATCACGATTGTACGTGTCATATCAGAATGATATCCTTCATACACTGCTCCAAAATCAAAAGTAACAAAGTCGCCTATTTCAATGACCTTGTCACTAGCAACACCATGTGGCATACTAGATCGATAACCAGAAGCTACTATGGTAGCAAATGATGGTTCCTGCGAACCACGTTGCAACATTTCTGTTTCTAATATAATGCGTGCCTCATTTTCAGTCATACCAACTTGTAACGACTGTAAAAGCACAGTAAATGCTTCGTCCGCAATAGTTGCAGCCTTACGCATATATATTAGCTCTTTCTCTGTTTTAACTTGCCGCAATGCAGTAAGATCTATCGATGTAAATGTAACTTTATCATCGAACGATTCACAAATTGTTTCATACGTGTTGACTGGCAACTGATTTCCTTCAATACCACATAGGCTAATAGGAATATCATTGGTACGTATCACATCACATATAGAACTCCATATGGAATTAGTATATTGAATTACTTCATACCCTTGACACTGCTTATTTGCTTGTTCTGTATACCTACTATCAGTAAATAAAAAAGCCTGGTTTGGCGTAACAAAGGCTACTGCTGTTGTTCCTGTAAACCCTGCAAAATAATGAAGATTAGTAGGGCTAGTAATCAGCATAGCATGGCAATCCTTCTGAACTAGATATGATTGCAATCGTTGTAATCCATTCATGTGATAACTCCTATCTGAACAAAGTTCACTTTATAATACCATAAAAAAGTATATTTGAATAGATATTCTATCGATTAATCAAAACAATGTATCTCCTCATTTGATAATACTTGGTACGATCCGGCTGTCTCAATACCAGCTAAATCAATAGGTCCTATTGATACTCGTTTAAGATATAAAACAGTCCCCCCTGCTGCACTAATCATACGTTTTACTTGATGATATTTACCTTCTTCAATAGTAATATATCCAGCCTGATGCACCAATAAGCGAATGTCTGCTGGTTTACATTGTGTACCATCACCCAATGTAATTCCTTCTTGAATACGCTGAACGCCTACATCTGTTAACTTCCCATCATACTCAAAGTAATAGCATTTAGGTATATGTTTCTTACCATGAATCACACGATGTCCCCACTGCCCGTCATTAGTGAGTAACAATAATCCTTCTGTATCTTTATCTAATCGTCCTACTGGGAAAACACCCATTTTTTTGAATTCCTTTGGTAATATATCCATAACTACAGGATCGCTATCTTCTACTGCTGTTATATATCCTTTTGGTTTATGAAATTTTATATAGTATTGTAAGGTATTCGATATTTTTTCTCCCTTAACAGTAATTTGATCTACTGCAGGAGTAATAGAGTATTCTTTTTTAGTAACTACAACTTCATTGACTCTAACCACACCACTTTTTAATAGTCTATGAACGTCTTTACGACTTCCTAATCCTTTGTTCGCTAAAAATTTATCAATTCTCATATAAGGCTTTCTCTACTACAATTTATTTTCAATGTGCTTAGTATCATTTAACATATTTAAAATATTATGATCCTCTGCACCCATACCATAATAAAATAATCGACTAATACCAGTATTACCTTGACTTAAATTCCAAGAATAATCCAACGGCAAGTTTAGTAATTTACAAATAATAGTGCGATTCGTTCCTCCATGAGCCACTACTAATATAGTATCTCCATCCTGAGTGGTATGAATGGTTTCTTCTAATGCTTGCCATGCACGTTCTTGCACATCTTGAAAGCTTTCTCCGCCTTGAATGCGTAATCTTTCAGGATGACGATACATTTCTTCAATGGCTCCAGGCCATTTGGCATCAATCTCTTTATATGTTAATGCTTCCCATGCGCCAAAGTTAATTTCCCGTAACCGCTTATCTTTTACGATGTCTACATTTCTACTTCCAACAATCATTTTAGCCGTAATATATGCGCGACTCAAATCACTGCAAATCACCTTATCAAATGTAATTTCATTCATTGCCAAAGAACATTGTTGTGCTTGTAAAATACCTCGTTCATTTAACGGTACATCAGTTTGTCCTTGATATTTTCCTGTATAGTTCCACTCCGTTTCCCCATGTCTAACCAAATAAATTGTATTCATTCATAAACTCCTTAATTGTCATCAATAATCTATTATTCAGCTCCACTGATTTAATAGCAATTCTAAACCAATCATTACCTAATCCATAAAAATTATCACAACTACGTATCAATATTTGATGATCTTCTAAGAATGTTTTTAAATCTTCTACGGTAACCTTCTTGTGTTGCCAATGAATCAACATAAAATTAACAGAAGGCTTATAAGCCACTACACCTGGCAGAGCGTTATATGCGTCATACATCCGTTCTTTTTCCTGTTGAATATATTCCTTCGTAGCTTGACTATAAGATATATCTTGTAATGCCTCAATAGCATATACTTGTGCTAATGAATTTACGGACCATGTGGGAATTAATGATTGTATTTGTCTGGTCAACGAAGCATTTGCAAAAGCTAATCCTATTCGCAACCCTGGTACAGCAAAAAATTTAGTTAACGAATGTACAACAATTAAGTTATCATGCTTTCTCACTAATTGCCGTACACTGTGGCTTCCATCTGTAAAGTCAATAAATGATTCATCAATAACCAACAAGCTATCAATATAATCATATATACGAGCTAACTCATCAACTTGATCAATATCTAATAGAGTACCGTCAGGATTATTCGGATTTCCTAAAAAAAGAATGACTCTTCCATCTTGTCCATGTAGTTTAGCGGCAAATGACTTAAGTGCCGTATAAGGAACCTCAAAAATTTTCTCATCTTCATTACACTTATAATAAATAGGTGCTACTTCCATATGAGCCATACTAGCCGAAGATTCATATTCAGAAAAACCTGGTGCTGGCACCATAACTCCTGTATAGTTTGGCAATCGACAAATAGCAGATAAAATTTCCGCTGCCCCATTGCCAGCTACAATCATAGAAGGATCTATCTTATAATACTGAGCTGCTACATCTAGTAATTCCTTATGATTTGGATCTGGATAATGGGTAATCATATCAATCTGAGACTTCATCATGTCAACGCCTTTTTTATTAGCCCCAAGAGGATTAATATTGGCACTAAAATCAATAACATCCTGTGGTGCAATGTTATGATTCTTAGCAAATTGATAAATATTACCGCCATGAACTTTCTGTGTCATACAATAATAGTCCGATATTCCTATCGGACTCCTTTCTATAAATAAAATCACATATTCTACTACGTTATCATCTTACTAATAATTTTATTGTAATAACTCTAGCTAATCGCTGTCAATACATCTATCGTTTTACAAATGTAATTCCCTCACATGTTGTTTCTACCGTGTCAATATAAGTTAATGTGGGTAGATTCTGCTTAATTTCATAAATACAATCAGCAATACCACTATAATCATTAGGAAATAGTAGTCCCATAATCGTACCACTATGTGCAATAATAGTGCCAACACTCTTATAACGAATTCCGATATCATGAAATATGTATAAATGAGGTTTATGTAATATTCTCTGATTAGCGAAAGCACTAATTGTTGCTGCTTGCCCAATTAATGATATATCGTGTAATTCTAATCCTTGAATAAAATAGTTAATGGCTTCTTCTATAAAAGGCTCTTTTTCTCGAATCAATGCAGATAAATCAGTGCGTTTATTAAAATCTACAGTATCTATCGTACCCCCTTCATCAAAAATAACTATTTTCATAGGTGGGCACACGCCTAAAGACTTTGAGATCCGACCTGATTGATAATCAAATTGTATGATGGAAGGATAAAAGGACGCATCTGTAGGCTCAATAGACAAACATATCTTTTCCAATTCTTTCATAGATAAACGTCGACCATATGCCAATGCTGTCGCCATAGCTGTAACGCTGATATCTGCACTACTAGATGCCATTCCTTTTCCTTGTATAATATCAGACCGTACATATATGGGAGAAAACTGTTCCGGCTGTATCTCTAAATACTCTAGCGTTCTTTCATAGGCTAAATATGCTTTAGGTTGTAAGGCACACATAGAACGTTTTAATGGATATGACACATCACTCATAGCATATGAATATCTATTAATCGGACAAGTTACCAAAAAGGATTGCCCTTGCATAGAACCTTGTATAAATTCTCCACAGGTTCCTGGTGCCCGCACATGGTAGGTCACAATTAGCTCTCCTTTTCTATACATAATATTACTAGAAATTAAAATAACTACACATTATCTTTATAAGCCATTTTCATAAATATTGCTAATAGTTTGAAGGCATGAATTTCATACTTTTCGATTCATCAAAGAATATATCAGTATTATCAAGCATGTATATCCATACAATATAAGCTACTAATTCTATCAAGTTTTTATAAGCCTATAGTCATACTAGCAATAACAACAACTAATAACAGTAATTCTGTTAGTTCTGTTACAAATCCATATGTATCCCCTGTCGTGCCACCTAAATGTTTTACTATATAACGATTTAATATGATATTAATAGCAATAGCACTAATAAACATAATCCCATAAGCTAATCCAAAATAAAACGCAGGCATAAACGCCATTACTGTTGTATACAGCAATGTGTATTTAGGGGCAAATTCAGCAAAAGCCTTTCCCATGCCTTGTGGACGTGCATAGGGATATGCAGTAATGCTGAAGCACATAGTATAACGACTTAACAGAGGAAGACTTATCAAAGTTAATAGCATCCATTCATGAGGTATAGACACCAACAGTTGCCATTTTAATAATACTAAAAAAACAAATCCTACTACCCCATTAGAGCCAATACGGCTGTCTTTCATAATCTCTAGCTTTCGTTCTCTATCTCTTCCGGAAAACAAGCCGTCGCAAGTATCCATGAACCCATCAGCATGAAGACCGCCAGTAAAAAGAAACTCAAAAATGACGAGTAAAACCATTAATAATTGATGAGGAATATAGTTATATAACAAAACATACACAAGATACGTAAATAAACCAATAATACAGCCCACTAATGGAAAAGATACTACACTTTTACCAAAATCACGCATTTCCCAATTCGTTTGATTCACAATTTTTAGACGTGTTAAAAATTGTAGTCCTACAAAAAATGAATTCATAATGATACCACCCCACATGCAATGATTATTGAAAGTATACCTGCTAATATTGAAGCCGTGTACATTAATCGTATAGTACGATAAATATGAATGCCACGCATAATTTCTTGTGCCTCACCCATATACTCTCTAAATGTAACTGTATCAAAATACTGATTATATCCACCCAATCGAATATGTAATGCCCCTGCAACAGGTGCTTCTGCATAACCACCATTAGGACTTGGATGCTTATGAGCATCTCTTAATCCCAATTTCCATGCTTGTTTATAGTCAAATCCACAAATGTATGCGGCTATCACTAATAATATAAAAGATATTCGTGCTGGAATATAATTAGTGAAATCATCAAATTTTGCTGCTATACGACCGAAAAAAATATATCGTTCATTTTTATACCCGATCATAGAGTCTAATGTATTGGCCGCTCTATAAAAAATGGCGCCTACAGGTCCAAATACAGCAAAGAACAATAAAGGAGATACGATCCCATCAACAGTATTCTCAGCAATTGTCTCAATGGTAGCGCGAGTAATTTCACTTTCATCAAGTTCATCGGTCCTACGTCCTACAATCCATCCAACACGAACCCGTGCTTGTTCAATATCATTGTTTTTAAGTAATGTAGCAATACGATATCCAGCTTCCGCCAAAGAGCGAGGACTAATCGATATATACACCAATAGAACTTGAACAATATACGAGGCCCACGTTGCAATTAAACTGGCAATATATATAAGGATAGTTGCGATAATAACTACTGTTAGCAATGTCATACATACTGCAATACCACCATACATTACTTTTTTCTTAGGTGTATCAGATCTCATATATAGTAAATTTTCATAAAACGAAATAACTTTTCCAATTCCCACAACAGGATGATATTTACTATTAGGATCTCCTATCAGTGCATCTAATAGCAATGCCCACATTGGTATAAAACAATAGGTATGTTCCATATACCATAAAAATGCTGTAGTCCCTGTAATATTCGTAAAAAATTCTCCTATAGATGCCATTAATCATTCTCCAATAATGATTCTATATAGTCCATATCAATATGACTTTCCACTATATCCGCCAACCGATTGTAAGCATTATTTTTATGTTCCCAATAGTGAAATACTTCATCTAACGGTAAGAGGTTTTTCCGTATACGTAAGGCATTAATAATAAATCTACGTATACCATCATTATCAAATATCCCATGTATATAAGTTCCCATAACATGGCCATCACCGCTAATGAATCCATCAATAACATTTACAGGTTTATCACTACGCGATGTAATAGAGAAACAACGTGTAGCACTATCATTCGTCATCACTGTATCACCCATATGGATTTCATAACCTTTTAAGTCTTTTCCATGATATGTATGGCCTAAAAAAGTCAATGCATCCACATCAAACTTAACTTGATGCGTAGTCTTATGGTGTTTCATAGTAGTTTCTGTAGGCAATAATCCTAATCCCTCAATTTCAGTAATATCACTTTCCATATGCTCAGGATCATATAACATAGTACCAAGCATCTGATTACCGCCACAAATCCCTATGACAGGCGTACCAGCTTTCACCAGATTAATAATTCCATCTGCTAATCCAGTCGTGCGCAAATAGTCTAAATCAGCCAATGTATTCTTAGAGCCTGGTAGAATAATCAAATCTGGATGCCCAATCATATCGCCATGTCCAATATATCGAACTGTTACATCTGGTTCATAATTTAATGCATCAAAATCAGTAAAATTAGAAATTTTTGGCGTTTGTAATACAGCAATTTGAATGTCATTATTAGCAACTGCTTTTTTATTCTCTAAAGCTACTGAATCTTCTTCATCAATATCCAAATTATCAATGGCAGGGATTACACCTACTACCTTTTTGCCTGTTTTTGTTTCAATAAAATCTAAAGCGGGCTTTAATAAATTAATATCTCCACGGAATTTATTGATAATAATACCCTTAACTAAATCGCGTTCTTCTGGTTCTAATAATTCTAACGTGCCTACAATAGAAGCAATCGCACCACCACGATCAATATCAGCAATAAGCATAACAGGGGCCTGTGTAATCTTTGCAATACGCATATTAACAATATCATTTGCTTTCAAATTAACTTCTGCAGGACTACCTGCTCCTTCAATGACAATCATATCGTAATTAGCGTCTAAAAATGCTAAACTTTCTTTAACTTTATCAAGCGCAGTTAATGAGTATTGTGTATGGTATTCCTTAGCACTAAATACGCCAACTGGCTTGCCCATTAATACGACTTGTGAAGATTGATTGCCTGTAGGCTTTAATAAGACTGGATTCATTTGCACAATAGGTTCAATTCCAGCTGCCTCAGCTTGTGCTACTTGTGCTCGACCAATTTCATCGCCCCATTTAGTTACATATGAGTTGAGTGCCATATTTTGAGCTTTAAAAGGAACTGTCTTAAGTCCCTTGCGATAAAAAATACGACAAAGTGCCGTACACAAAATACTTTTTCCTACATTAGAACTCGTTCCTTGAAACATAAGTTTTTTAGCCATGGACTGTAACCTCCTGTGCTTTTAATTCTATCGTTATGCCACTAATTGTAAAATACATCTGATCAGCTGCTGTTGCCACTTGCCGATTAACACGTCCTGCAATATCACGAAAATACCGAGCTAATTTATTTTCTGGTACCACACCTAAGCCTAATTCGTTTGTAACAAATATTGCTGTCTTCCCATCTTTTCTAATCTGCCCCAATAAAGCATCAACTTCTTTCGTAATAATTGCTTCCACCTCATTGCAAGCAGCTTGGTTTTCTAAGGAACCATAGTCAAAGATGTAATTAGATGTATACATGGTTAAGCAATCAATCAATATAATATCACAATCAGCACTCACTGTATCCCAATATTTTGTAATATGTAAAGGGATCTCGTAATTGTTCCATAAAGTGCCTCTTCTGGCTTTATGTTTAGAAATTCTATCCTTCATTTCTTCATCAAAGGCTTGTCCTGTTGCGATATAACCTTTTCTACCATTCTGTGAAAGTGCCAGAGATTCTGCAAATTCACTTTTACCACTTCTAGCACCGCCAGAACACAATATAATATGACTATTCATAGAAATCACCTATACAATATATGTAAATTTCAGTATTATGTAACTAGAATAAATAAAGGAGTATTGCTATGGAAATAATGAATATGAAAATCAAATTAATGGCCACTTTATGGGAAAATACATATAGAGTTATGGTAGAAGATCCTGAGACTAATTATATCGCCACCGTGCGTGTCATCGTAAATCTGCCTCTTGATAAAGAACTACTACCTGAAAATGCGCCCTCAGTAGAAGCACAATTATTAGCACTTGTAGAAGATTCTATCTTACCCTCTTCAGAAATTATTAGTTTTGAAACAACATTTTCTGCCTTATTGAGAGAAAAATTCCAATATCAAATTCCCAACGTATTCTTTTTCTACCCTAGCCCTGAAGATATGTTAAGTAAACCACACTAAGCATTTCACTAGTTATTTTACATTCATACTGTACCACACTACTCACTATAACAATATATAAAAAGCTATGTTGTCCTATATACCAGCAACATAGCTTTTTATATGACGCTTGCCACGTATCTAAAAATTATAGTTCTTCCTCAACCCGCGCTAATATAAAACATAAGTCAGATAGTCGATTTAAATATTTTAAATTTGATTCATGTGCCCCTTCTTCTCCGAATAAAGCCCACAAATCACGTTCTGCACGACGTACAATCGTTCTAGCCACATGCAAATACGCTGATGATTGACTTTCACCTGGCAATACAAATGCACTAAGAGGAGATAATTGTGCATCAAAAGCATCGATAATTTTTTCTAATCCTACTACATACTCATCTGTAATAGTAGGTTCTTTATGTAAGCTAGCAATATCTGCCATAAGCATCCATAATTCTTTTTCAACTTGTAGCAAAGCCTCTTTGACGCTTTCATTTGTTCCATGCGCTCTTGCTAATCCCAAAAAAGCTTGTACTTCATCAACTGTACCATATGCTTCTACACGTAATGATGCTTTATTAATACGCTCGCCTGTATATAATCCAGTTGTACCTTTGTCACCTGTTTTAGTATATACATTTGCCATATATAATCCATCTCCTTTATTTAATACTATACATATTACAATGTAATATTAGGAAACCAAAGTGCTATTTCTCTAGTAGCAGCCTCTATTGAATCAGAAGCATGTACTACATTAGCATCCATCGTTAATGCATAATCACCGCGAATAGAACCAGGTACAGCATCCTGTGGATTAGTAGCTCCATTTAATGTGCGTACGGTAGCAATAGCATGCTCGCCAGATAATACAAACGCAAGTACAGGTCCAGAGGTAATAAAATCAACTAACTCACCAAAGAATGGTTTATTCTTATGTTCTACATAATGCTCCTCTGCCAATGACCTAGGCACCTGCAACAACTGCATTGCCACAATACTAAGTCCCTTACGTTCATAGCGATTTAGGATTTCTCCACACAATCTACGTCGCACTCCATCTGGTTTTATCAACACTAATGTTTGTTCCATAATACCCACTCCTATTTTACAGTCGAAGCTAACATGCGTAATCGTTTAATACGTTCCTCTGTACTAGGATGCGTACTAAATAAATTACTAGCAAAATCTTTAACCCCACTTAATGGATTAACAATAAACATATGCGCTGTCGCATTACTTGCATGAGGCAGAGCACCATATTTAGCATAATGATCAATTTTAGCTAATGCAGAAGCTAATGATAGTGGTTTCCCACTAATACGAGCGCCACCTTCATCAGCCAAGTATTCTCTAGATCTAGATATAGCCATTTGTATTAAAGATGCTGCGAGAGGTGCCAAAATAATCATGCCTAATAGAGCAATAGGATTACTCTCTCTCTCATCGTCACGGCTACCAAATAAAGCGGCAAATTGTAACACATTCGCAACCATCGCAATCGCCCCTGCCATCGTAGCTGCAATCGTACTAATCAAAGTATCTCTATGTTGTACATGCGTTAACTCATGAGCTAATACACCTTCAATTTCATCATGGGTTAATAAATTCATAATACCTGTAGTAACAGCTACTGCCGCATGTTCTGGATTACGACCAGTAGCAAAAGCATTAGGTATTTCAGAATCAATGATATATATTTTCGGCATAGGAAGATGAGCATTCATAGCTAATTGTTTCACAATAGAAACCAATTCTGGATTTGATGACATTTGTACTTCTCTCGCATTATAAGCTCTAAGCACTAATTTATCACTATTCCAATAACTAAACACATTCATTCCAATAGAAATAATAAACATCACCATTAACCCATGTAAGCCGCCTACATATTGACCAATAGCCATCAATAAGGCCGATAATAATGCCATTAATGCTGCTGTTTTTATATTGTTCATACATCCTCCCGTCATAATAGTTAATCATACTATGATATATACATATTATATCATGATGTTATCTAAAATAAATGAATTTTTACTATACAATAGTAACATGTTGCATACTTAAACACGAAGTTTCTAAGACTCTACATGCTAATTAAAGAATATTTATAATGTACGTGAAATCACTTTTGCACCAATTACATCCGATTTTAACACATACGCTGTATGTTTGATGTCTTGTGAAGAAAATACATCGCCCATTGCCTCTGCTACATCTAAAGCCACTTCATGATGACAATACGCAATAAGCGTAGATCCTGATCCACTAATAGTAGCGCCATAAGCACCTTTATTTATTGCTACAGAAAACACCTCATCACAACAAGGTATTAATTTTTTTCTATATGGCACATGTAGATTATCTTGTAAGGCCCATTGCAGATTAGTAAGATCTCCAGTAACCATAGATGAAATAAGCAATGACACATAGCCTACATTGGCAACCGCTTCTTTAAAATCAATGGTATATGGCAAAGCCGTACGTGCATATTCAGTCGACACCAGTACTTCTGGTACCACTACGGCAAATGACAACTCTTCTGGCACAGTAATCACTGTATTAGCGACTTCTCTATCATTGCCTAAAGCACAACATAAATTCCCAAAAATAGCAGGAGCTACATTATCTGGATGTCCTTCCATACGATGGGCTAATGTAAGTAATTCTTTTTTTGAAAGTGGTTTTTCTACTAACGCATTGGCTAACAATAAGCCTCCAACAATCGCAGTCGAACTACTACCTAATCCACGTGAAGGAGGAATGTTACTATCGGATATAATGTGTCCAAACTTTGGTTTTTCTCCCACAGCATAAAATAATTCATACATAGCGCGTCCAATTAAATTACGACTAGTATCTTCATGAGCTAATATATCTGCACCAAAACCTTTAAATGTATATGAATAACTAGTTGCTTCTTCATTCAATTCAAAAGTAAACACATTATATAATTGTAATGCCAATCCTAAACAATCAAACCCAGGTCCACAGTTAGCACTCGTAGCTGGAACTTGTACGGTAATAGTTTTCATGATTATTCACCCATAATTCTAATAACACTACTAACTTTCTTCACCACTCGTAAATTATTAAAGGCGTCTAAAACATTTAAAATATAAGATCGTGGACAAGAAGAAGTAACTATAGCAATTACCGCTTTTTCTGGATCATCATTGCGTTGTAATACCGACAATACAGAAATGCGTTGCTCTGCTAATTTCGTAGTAACTTTTGCTAATACGCCCGTCTTATTTTCTACCACTAAACGAATATAATAGGATGAAGAAATTTTTCCTGGTGCATATATTGATTTCTTTTCAAAGTAAAATGGTGCTAATCGGCCAGTACTATTAAAATTGATATTTTTAGCAATTTCCATAATATCGCTGACTACAGAACTACCTGTAGGTAAGCTACCGGCACCACGTCCATAAAACATAGCGTCATCAATGCCATTCCCCTTCACATAAATCGCATTATACGATCCTCTTACAGATGCCAATGGATGGGTGAGTGGAATAAATGCAGGATATACATTGAGAGATAATCCTTTTTTTGTTTCTTTCGCAATACCTAATAACTTGATGTTATAACCAAATTCTTTGCCGAATTCAATATCCGCCGTATCAATATGGCTAATGCCTTCTACCTCAACATCTTCAAAGAAAATTCTACGATTAAAGCTAATAGAAGATAAAATTGCTAATTTACGTGCCGCATCATAACCCTCAACATCCGCAGTAGGATCTGCTTCAGCATAGCCTAAGCTTTGTGCTTCTTTTAGCGTTTCAGTATAACTAGTCCCTTCTTCAGTCATCTTAGTTAAGATAAAATTAGTAGTGCCATTCATAATTCCCACTAACTCAGTTATTTTATTGCCTCCTAGCGATTCATATAGAGTCCTAATAATAGGAATGCCTCCTAACACACTTGCTTCAAATCGTAAATCCACATGATTACGTTTTGCCAAATCTAACAAGTATGGTCCAGCTTCCGCCATTAAATCCTTATTAGCAGTCACTACATTTTTACCGTTTTCTAACGCTTTTTCAATACACTCACGAGCAAAATCAGTTCCTCCCATCAACTCTACAACGATAGAAATTTCTGGATCTTGCAATATATCTTGTGCATCACTAACTACCTTAGTATCATCTGGCAAACGAATATGTTCATATTTTTTAGAATTTCTCATAAATATTTTAGCAATAGTGATATTTGTATTAATTCGTTTAGAAATTAATTCTGCATTATCAATTAATAGCTCACAAGTTCCTTGACTGACTGTACCAAAGCCCAATATACCAATTTTTATAGAATTCATATGTTACCTACTCTCTTTATATTCACACTGTTTTCATAGATTATGCTTGTCCCAATATATCGACCTTAATCATACCTTTAATATTGCGTATATCTTGCAATAATTCTTCCAAGGATCCGGTCATATCTTTTGTTTCAAAAGCAATACTCGCATTAGCAATACCTTGTAGAGGAATGTCTTGATTAATTGTTAAGATACTTCCATTATGACTGGCAATCGCTTTTAAGACACTAGACAACATACCAGGATCATTTGACATCGATACGGCAATAGATACGATCTTCCCTTGTGCGATTTCAAAAAAAGGGAATACATAATCCTTATACTTATAGTACGCAGAGCGACTTAGATCCATACGTTCTACCGCTTCATTAATCGTCTTAACTTCACCCATTTTTAAAATTTCTTTTACCTTAATCGTTTTCTTGATTGCTTCTGGTAAAATATCTTCTTGTACAAGGTAGAATTTATCTTTTTTTGACTGAGTCACACTAGAACCTCCCATCTACAACTTATCCGATGTTGTAACAGTACCCGCTACAAACTGTTTTCCATATAAAGTTAATACTGCATACATACCAATAAAAAAAGGTATATATTCTGCAATAACTCGCCAACCTACGGCAATAAGTCCAATTGTTCCATCTGGCACAAAACTAGCTAACAAAAATACAAATAATCCTTCCGCTATACCCGTTCCTCCTGGTGTGGGTGCAAAATATAATATCAAATTAAGTAATATCATTCTTTCTAAAATCGTCACCACTGGTAATGTAGTAGTGGAAAAAGCCCACATCAAGGCAGGAGCAATGCAATACAAACACAGTAAACTTATCCCTGATTCTATAAATACAATGAATGATTGTATAGGATGCTCATATAGCAAAGCGAATCCACTGTTTATTTCTTCTAATTTAATTAACCATGTATTAGGGTTATCCTTTTTTATATATCGTGCCAAACGATACACTAACCGTTTGCAAAGCTCTGTTTTAAAAAAATAAATCCCCATACATACACATAAAACCAATAACAATGATAATTTCCATAACATATCTTTAGAAATGTAAGGTATCGTCATCGTATCATGTAAAAAAATAAATGGCATCATAATAATTAAAAACAAAATAGAAAATATGGTGCGAATAAGCACTATGGGTGTTGCTTTTGCAATAGGCACGCCATAGCTTTTCAAAATAAGCACTTGTGCCACTGCCCCACCACTAGCGCCAGGCGTTAATAAGGCCATAAAATAATTGCCAAAAATAACACGCAACACCGCTTTAATGGGTAAATGATACCCACCGATTCTGACAAGTCTCTGCAATCGAAGTCCGTCAAAATACATACCTATGGATAAGGCTATGACCGCTAATAAAATCGATTCCATATTAAATGTTGATAACATTGTAAGCGCCTTAATATCGACTGTGCAATATATTGTGATACAAGAAATTACTATCAGCACACTTCCTAATATGAGGCCTCGCTTCAATAATTTATTCATTATAACTCACCATAATTAATCAATGCTATATTGTGACGACGAATATATTCGCTGATAGAAATTGACATCATACTCTTTAATTCTTCTTCCCAATGATAATGCCAATCAAATGCTTGATTTAGCACATTATCTGATAGGCCAGGGTGTGTCATAATTTCATGAACACCTACTTTTTTAGATATGGATGATAAAATTGCCGCTAATGCTGGTTCAATAAGCTGGCCCCCATTAATCATCCCCCAAAAATAATCGGGACTCTTAATATCTTCTTGTGCTACTGTTCGCTTTGCCATATCAGCTACCGTCGATAAGCCTACCTTTCCTAAAAAGCGAATAGGATTGTACACGCCATTAACAAAAGTCTTATATTCTCGTGGTATGCGAATTTTTTTAATACCGTATTGTTTCATCAAATCCACAACAGTCGGCAACACCTGTGGCAATATATGCATATGTTGGTGTCCATCTACATGTGTAATAGGAAGTCCCGTATCTATTATTTTTTTAAATTGCGCTGCTAATTCTTTATATAACTCATCATAACGAATCGTTCTCATCATACATCGTTTGATAAAATCCAAATATGTAGTAGGCAATACACCTTCACTCGTTAATAATGATGATACCTCATCAGGATTACACACAGGTGGCAATCCTCCCACTAAACAAGTATGAATACCAATCCCTAAATTAGGATAAGTAAACCCCAAGTCCACAGCAGATTCAAATTCGCTTCCATTAGCCAACAAAGAGGTGCTTGTAATAATTCCCTCACAATGCCCCTTCACAATGCCCTTGTTAACAGATGTATGAATACCAAAATCATCCGCATTAACAATCAGTTTAATCATATAATCCTTCTTTTACATTTTAATTAAATTATTAGTTATTGATTATCTCTTCCAAAAAGATATACGTTATTTTAACAAATACATGCTACAATAGCAATAAAACCGCGCCTAGTAAAAAAGAACTACTTATAACTTGATTTGTTTCCATATACTATGTTCAATATCCTGTATAGAAACCTTCTTCACCTGCGCAATGCGTTTCATATCTTCATATTCCAACGAAATATTAACACGCTGTCCTTGATAATATGCCTCTTTTATGCCTACAGGCATGCCTTCATAATAAAAAACCCTA
Source organism: Veillonella montpellierensis (assembly GCF_947090115.1). Taxonomy (NCBI): domain Bacteria; kingdom Bacillati; phylum Bacillota; class Negativicutes; order Veillonellales; family Veillonellaceae; genus Veillonella; species Veillonella montpellierensis. Next base: position 46,993 of record NZ_CAMUMS010000001.1, on the reverse strand, counting down.
TATTGTCGTTCACAAATAATACGGTGATAATCTATACATCGAAGACCAATCGTTGTTGTATGAGTGAATAAAATATGTGCAACAGCAGTAAGTAAACTATCTTTACATAAAACTGAGATTAAAATAGCCGGTCTCCCTTTTTTCATAATAATAGGTGTTAACCACACATCATTCGCACCAGCTTTTAATAATAAATCAATAATATATTCATATTGTTCAGGGTTCATATCATCAATATTGGTTTCTACTTTAACAATTGTTTCTTCCATATTCACCTACCGTTGACTATTAATAATATGTGCCAATCTACCTGCGCCAAAGCCATTGTCAATATTCACCACACCTACGCCTGCAGCACATGAGTTAAGCATTGCTAATAAAGCTGCCACTCCTTGAAAATTAGCACCGTATCCAATTGAAGTTGGCACAGCAATCAACGGTTTTTTGATTAAACCTCCTAAAACACTTACTAAAGCGCCCTCCATGCCAGCTACAGCAATGACCACATTAGCTTCTTGAATTTCATCAAGGCGAGAAAATAAGCGATGAATACCAGCTACACCTACATCATAAATACGATTTACTTGATTGCCCATTAATTCTGCCGTTAGCGCGGCTTCTTCCGCTACAGGCATATCACTAGTACCTGCTGTAACTACAGCAATGGTTCGATCTCCATTGATATGTAGAGGCACTCGATTTACATAGATTATACGACTTAACTCATCATACTGTATGTCACTTATATAAGGTAGTAACTGATTATATATACTAGGTCTCGCACGAGTACCCATACACACATCATAAGTATTCGCTAACGATGATAAAATAGAACAACATTGTTCATCAGTCTTTCCTTCACAATACACCACTTCTGGGAAGCCTTGACGTTCCTGACGATTCCAGTCAATCGTAGCCATATATTCATTAGATGCTTTCTTTTGGCGATTCATGATAAAAAGACTCCCTCATTTTATATAAACATATACCCGTAGCAACTGCTAAATTTAATGATTCAATATTACCTATAATAGGAATCACAATGCTATGATCACATGCATCTTGTAATTTCTGTGAAACACCATTAGCTTCATTACCCATAATTAACACCGCCGGCACTGTATATGTCAGTGAGTCATATGTTACAGCTCGTTCTAATGCTGTTACATAAGAATGTAGTGAAAACTTCTGTATAAACTGAATTACCTCTTGTTCATCTATATTATCGTAAATAGGAATTTCACTAATGGCACTCATAGTACTACGAATGCACTTTTCATTATAGGGATCAACGCTTCCTTTAGTTAAAATAACGCCCTTTACATCAGCAGAAACAGCTGTTCGTATTATAGTGCCTAAGTTGCCAGGATCTTGTATACGATCTAACACCAAGTATATTCCCTTCTCTGGTACAACTGTATGTAATGCATATTCATCTTTATTAGCAATTGCTAATATACCCTGTCCTTGCACAGTCTGCTCGATTGCTGAGAATATTCTATCTTCTATAAGATGCACTATACAATCGTGTGCATTTGCCAATTCAATAATTTCTATAATGGCACTAGATGAAACTTGAGATACGGCAATACAAATAGTATGTATTTTCTTTTTTCTTAGCAAATCCCTAACAGCTCTAACACCTTCTACTACATATTCTCCATATTTTTCTCTATACTTTCTTTTATATAAAGAGCGAATATGCTTAACTGTATTATTTTCTTTTGATTTAATAACTTCCATATTACACCCTATATTTCTATTACTAACATACGTTTCATTATAACACATTATTGTCCATCATATAAAGACAAATGTAATTTAAGCGCTAAAAAATATGGTCACCACGTCAATATTCTTACCGTGTATACTCCTCATCGTAGCAAGTCAATATACATTATTTATCATATTCTTACATCAACTACTTGCACTTTCATCATCTGTGTGCCCATAAATCATAAAATAGTCCCTTTTGTTGGATTAAGGATTGATAGCTACCAGATTCAACGAGCTTACCTTTTTCTAACACATATATACAATCAGCATCTTGAATAGTCGATATTCTATGTGCAATGCTAATCACCGTCTTGTCACCACGAATAGATGCGATAGAGTCCTGAATCTTTTGTTCCGTTTGACTATCGATATTTGATGTAGCTTCATCCAGCAATAAGACTGGCTTTTCTTTTAATAATGTCCTTGCAAAAGCTAACAATTGCTTTTCACCGCTTGATAACAATGACCCCAAATATCCTACTGGTGTATCATATCCTTCTGGCAACTTTATTATCATCGAATGTAGCCCCACCTTATCTGTAGCAGCTATAATCTTATCATCGGTAATAGCATCGTCATATAAAGATATGTTTTCTCTAATCGTTCCCTTAAACAAATGAGCACTTTGAAATACATAGCCAATTACTTCTCGAAGAACCGCTCCATCATAATTCTTAATATCTATATGATTAATCAGAATACGCCCTTTCGTAGGTTGATATAATCCCATCAGCAATGAAAGCAATGTTGATTTTCCTGCTCCAGATACGCCAACAATACCAATAAACTCACCGCCTTGAATTGTCATGGAAACATCCTCTAGTACATAATTTTCAGAGTCGTCATACGAGAAATATACATGCTCTAATTCAATACTATGAACCGACGCTAACTCTTTAGGCACTTCTATGACATCGTTTCGGCTGGTACTAGTTTCTTGTAATAATGGCACTAATCGTTCTCCGCCTGCTAAGGAGCTCTGTAAGGAATTATACTTTTCAGCTATTTCTTTTAAAGGCTGGAAAAATTTATCCATATATTGAATAAATGCAAATACCACGCCTGCATCTGTAACAGAATCGAAATAATTAGTAAATGAAAATACAGCAATAATTGCTACAAAAAACAATCCATCTACAATAGGTCGAAAAATGGCAAATGTCTTAACCTCTTGTAATCCAGCTTGTAAGTATCGCTTACTTACTTCATCATAGTAATGACTAATATAATTTTCAGCCACATATGTTTTAATCGTCACAATAAAATTTAAAATTTCTTGTACCGATGAGTTGGAGGCAGCAAGTTCAAGGCGAACACCACGAAATGCCTTTCTTGAAAACTTTTGGTATACAAAAATAATGACTCCCATAATTGGTACTATTGCCGTCATTACAAGTGCTAGATAGACGTTCAAATAATACATAGCGCCTAATATTCCAAAAATAAACACTATATTACTACCGAGCTTAATTAAAACATCCGTGTATAAAGTCCGCAATGACTCAATATCATTCGTTATCCGTGTCACCCAATTCCCTGTAGGAATACTTTCAAAATCGTTTACGCGCTTATGTAAAATTTTAGAAAATACAATATTTCTAAGCTCTAAAATAATCGTTTGACCAAATCGCTCTAATAAATAATTTTGTAAAAACATAAAGATAAAGCTTAAAGCAATTGATATGATATACGCCATAGCACATAATAATATAATGTGAAAATCTTTATGAACAAACCCCTCATCAATAACATATCGAATAATAATAGGACGAATTAATTCTACTCCTAGCGTTATAATAAGGGCCATCACACCCATAGCTAGCTTGCCCATATGAGGCTTAATATATGTAAGTAAAGAAGATAAAAGGAGCATATCATTTTTTTGACTGATTCGTCTTGTAGTGACATCAAATTGCGTCGCTGATGGTCTAGGCATGATACACCTCACTTTCTTCTTGTTTAGCATACAACTGATAATATAATCCTTTTTGATTCATTAATTCTTGATGTGTACCACGCTCTACTATCCGTCCTGCATCCATCACATAAATCATATCTGCCTGTCGAATCGCCTCTATCCGTTGCGAAATAAATATAATTGTTTGTTGTTGTGTAGTCCTTAATGTTTCTATAATAGTAGCTGCGCTCATCGTATCTAATGCAGAAAAACTATCATCAAGTAATACATAAGGAGCATTTTTATATAGCCCTCTCGCTATGGTCACTCGTTGTTTCTGTCCTCCAGATAAATTGTTTCCTCTTTCCTTTAATGCCCCCTTCTTATGATTAGAAATTCTTTCCCCTAAATCCCTATATAAACTGGCACGACGAGCTGCTTCTTCTACCGATATGTGATTTTTTCCGACTTCTCCAAACGCAATATTGTCACGAATCGTTGTACCAAGAACATTTCCTTCTTGTTCCACATAGGCAATGCTACGCCTTAACACAGCTAATGGAATATCCACAATGTCTTGATTACCGATAAAAATATGTCCTTCCATAGGTTCTTGAATACGAGTCAGTAATTTAAACAATGTTGTTTTTCCGGACCCTGGTCCTCCAACAATTCCAATAAATGCACCTGCTGGTATTTCCATAGATACATTAGTAAGTGCTGGATGTGTATTATGTCCATAAGAAAATGTAAGATTATCTAGACGTACTGTATCAAGTGGTAACAATGGTTTATCATGGCCTGTAATAACTTCCTTAGGAATGGATAAAAATTTACTAATCCGATCAAACGAAGCCAATCCTTTTTGCATAACAGATGCTAAGGACCCTAACCCCATTAACGGTCCAATCATCAGCATAATATATGCATTGACACTAACAAATTTCCCTACAGTCATAGATTCATGAATTACCATGGTGCCACACACATATATGCTAATACCTAAACAACTCAAAGGAGCAATGAAAGTTAAAGGCTTTAACAAAGCATCTAAAAAAGACACTTCTAAGTTCTTTTCATAATTATCTTGATTAATAGTAGAAAATCGCAATGCTCCCATATACTCTTTATTAAAGGCACGAATCACGTTAATCCCCAGTAGAATTTCTTGAGAGAATTCAGTAAGTCGACTATAAGTGGACTGTGCTTGTCGTTGTTTTTTTCGCATAGTCTGCCCAACTAGTAACACACCAATTATAATAAATGGCATGGGGCTCATAATAATGCATGCTAAGGGGAGAGATACATTATCTACTAAATGATAAAAAGAACATAGTCCAAAAAAAATAGCATCCACAACGATCATAACACCTAACCCAAGAGATACGCGCAATGATGTAACATCACTCGTCATCAAAGTCATAACCTTACCAGGTCCATGTTCTTCATAATAGCTAACGGGTATGGCTAATGCATGATTGCACAAATTACTGCGAAATACATATTCCATTTTACGAATAGATCCCAGAAGCATCCGTCTCGATATGCTTTTCAAAAGAGTAACTGCAATCATAATAGCCACAAAAAGAAGTATATATTCACTTAATCCTTCTTTACCATGAGATAATGTGTCTACTGCTTCACCAATTAATTTAGGCATTTCTAAAAAGATAAGATTAATAATAATTAATAAGGCAACACCCAATAGATAGGTCCTTCCTTCTTCTTTAAAAAACTTAAGAAATAAATCATTAGCACTCATGTTATAGCTCCCATACTAGCAATACTTGATTATCTATATAAAATATACACGAAAAATATAAATCCTGAACATACATATGTCAAACAGTCCTATAAATATATGTATTAATCAAACAAATACTTCTATCCTGTATATTATATTATATGCTATCTTTTGTATATTATACATACTATGTGTCTATGAATAATCGATTCCTATCTTAATTCTATATCGAAAAATTTAGTTTACTTATTAATTATTCCATGATATACTAAAAACAAATAGTAAGTTATTTGTGAGTATTAATCATACTTTGGAGGAATATAATCATGGAAAAGAGAAAAAATGTAATCACTTTTGTAAATAATCCTATGACATTAGTGGGTCCTGAAGTAAAAGTTGGTCAAAAAGCTCCAGAATTCACTGTATTAGACAATAACCTAGCACCTAAAACATTAGCCGACTATGCTAATAAAATTAAAGTAATTAGCGTTGTACCATCACTAGATACAGGCGTTTGTGATGCCCAAACTCGTTGGTTCAACCAAGATGTTACTAATTTGTCCGACGATGTAGTTGTATTAACTATCTCTATGGACCTACCATTTGCTCAAAAACGTTGGTGTGGTGCAGCAGGTGTTGATCGTGTGGTAACTCTATCTGACCACAAAGATGCTTCTTTCGGTACTGCTTACGGGTTCTTAATCGAAGAACTTCGCTTATTGACTCGTGGTGTTGTAGTAATTGATAAAAACAACACTGTTTCTTATGTTGAATATGTGCCAGAAGTAACAAATGCAGTAAACTTCGACGCTGTAAAAGATGCAGTAGCTTCTTTAATCTAAAATACTTAACATCTAATCATTTCTAAATTATACAGAATTAGGACTGTAGGCATACATACCTACAGTCCTATTTTTTTTCATAAAGCAACGAGTGCTATATAAATGAATCCATCCAAACTTAGTTTCCCATTATATCATTCAATCTTATACTTACTAGGTAACAAATTTTCTCATTTTTTATACTAATGAAAAGCCTCTGATTCCCACCTATACGTATATGTCTATTAATGATAGATATAGTATCTCCTAAAATATAAAGATATCCATTGTCACTTCATAGAAAATATAGGATGTCTATTTATGATGAACCGTACTTTGTATAGTGAATCATAAACATATAAACCATCTTCTTTATGTATAATACAAATTGAATTTCTTTCTTATAGATAAATAAAATGATGTTTCATAGACAAATTGCCTTCTACCCATATACTAACAAATTTGTAATATACATGCATGACAGAAACTTAACTCATATAAGGCTTAAAAATCTCAGTGTATATAAAAAAGCTGTTATAAGAACATATATCTTATAACAGCTTCTTACTATCTTCTTTCAATCGCTGCATACCAAAATACAACTATGATTGACTAATGTGTTAATTATAAACCTGCTTCTTTACGAAGTACATCAGCTTTATCCGTACGTTCCCAAGGAAGATCAACGTCATTGCGGCCAAAGTGTCCATAAGCAGCAGTTTTTCTATAATGCGGTTTTAATAAATCAAGCATATCGATAATACCTGCTGGACGTAAGTCGAAATGTGTATTAACCAATTTTTCAATAACTTCTTCAGGAACTTTAGACGTACCAAAAGTTTCTACTAATACAGATACAGGACGTGCTACCCCAATAGCATAGGCAATTTGAACTTCACATTTGTCAGCTAACCCTGCCGCTACTACATTCTTAGCCACATAGCGAGCTGCATAGGCAGCAGAACGGTCAACTTTTGTAGGATCTTTCCCAGAAAATGCGCCGCCTCCATGACGAGCCATACCACCATATGTATCAACAATAATTTTACGACCTGTTAAACCTGCATCACCATGAGGTCCACCGATAACAAAACGACCTGTTGGATTAATGAAAAATTTAGTCTTTTCATCCATCAATTCACTAGGAATTGCCGCTTCAATGACATATTTTTTCAAATCTTTTTCAATTTGTTCTCTAAGCACTTCTGGACTATGTTGTGTAGAAATAACAATTGTATCAATACGTTTAGGCTTTCCATCAACATATTCAACTGTTACCTGTGTTTTTCCATCTGGACGCAAGTAAGATAAAATTCCATCTTTACGTACTTCCGATAATTTTCTTGATAACCGATGGGCTAACGAAATAGGCATTGGCATAAATTCAGGTGTTTCATTGGTAGCATAACCAAACATCATACCTTGGTCCCCTGCACCAATTTTATCAAATTGTTCCGATTCACCTGTTTTAACTTCTAATGCTTCATCAACCCCCATAGCTATATCACTAGATTGTTCGTCAATAGATACTAATACACCACAAGTATCACAGTCAAATCCATACTTAGCACGAGTATAGCCAATTTCACGTATTGTATCACGCACAATGCGTGGAATGTCTACATAGCATTTAGTAGAAATTTCACCAACTACATGAACTAAACCAGTTGTAACTAATGTTTCACATGCTACATGTGCATTAGGATCCTTTTCAATAATTGCATCTAATACTGCATCAGAAATTTGGTCCGCAATTTTATCAGGATGTCCTTCTGTAACAGATTCAGATGTAAAAAACATATGTTTTTCAGACATTATTTCCTCCTATAATAAAAAAAGCCCTCATATACTCATGAGGGGAAATTCCCCATCTGTCAGCATCTCGCTGTCGGATTTAGCACCGTTTTCAACATTGAAAGGTTGCTGTAGCTTCACAGGGCCTATCCCTCCACTACTCTCGATGAGTTTACGTCTTTACTTATTTTATTCTATTTTTTTATAAAAATCAAGCATATACCCTTTAGTTCATTTATGAATAATACTATGGTCACTCTTCACTAATAATGATAACTCTCTTATATACATGATAAAGTATAATAAATTTCTACAAATGATACATATCTATTGAGTTATCATAGGGTCGTCTATAAACATCAATTATTACTCAATACTTTCTAATTTGTCACTTTTCTAGTCTTCTATTCATCAACATCATAACAACACTGATAAATCATTATCTTGCTCACAAGAAAACTATAGATCTAATAAAAGGTGCTATAGGTCACCTATACTATATCTACATTAATGGTCTTATGGATTAAAATTATATATAGTTACGAATCAGGCACGGACAATGCTTCAATAGCCACACTTCCACCACGCACGACTTCTACTCGATTCACAAATATATTTTTAAACAAACGAATCATATCATTATTTTTTTGTTCCGTTTTAACAGACTGTAAAAGCACCGCTTTTTTATTATAGTCTACTACCAACAAATCAAACGTTTGAGCAATTCTAAAAATCTCCTGTGTGTCGGTTTCCTTACAATTACTTACCTTTATAAATAACAATTCTTTCTTGTGAATAGCGATATCCGTAAAGTCAATAACTTTAATAACTTCTACACTCCGATTTAATTGTTTTATAATCTGCTCAAATGTTAAGTCATCACAAGTTAGTCCAATAGTCATACGCGACATAGTAGCATCTTCTGTTACTCCAACTGTTAATGTGTCTAAATTATAATTTTTTCCTGCAAACAACCCTGATATTTTAGCCAAAACTCCAATTTGATTTTCTACATACGCAGATATACATCGTTTTTTTAAAATCATATGACTTACCTCTTCCTACGCATCAACTAATACCATTTCCTGTAATGATTGTCCTGCTGGAACCATTGGTAATACATTTATTTCTGTATCAATAATGAATTCTAACAAAGTAGGTCCTTCTCGATATGACTCTGCATATTGAAAAGCTTGCTCTATATCTTCCTCTTTTGTAATTCTCATACCTTGTGCTTTATACGCTTTTACTAAGGATATAAAATCAGGTATATATGGCAACCTTTCTTTATCCGTATTTTCTGTAATAATTTCATCTACTGGCAACAAATTTGTACATGCATATCGCTTATCATAAAATAGCTGTTGCCACTGACGCACATTACCTAAATATCCATTATTAAATAAAACAATCGTAATTGGCAATTTCAACATGACCGCCGTTGCCAATTCCTGTAAATTCATCTGAAATCCGCCATCTCCAGTAATAGCAAATACTCGTTTCCCTGAATTTCCCAATTGCGCACCTATAGCTGCAGGAAAGCCATACCCCATTGTTCCAAGTCCACCAGAAGTCAATAGCTGTTTAGCTCGTTTCACCGCTAAAAACTGCGTTGTCCATAATTGATTCTGTCCTACATCAGTAACAACAATATGTTCTGTATAATGTGTATTAATATAAGAAATAACCTTTTCTGGTGTTAATCCCTTAATACTATCTTGTGTAACCGGATACTTGGATTTTAATAATGGCAATTGACGTGTCCAATCAGATACATCAATCGGTTTCATATATGATACTAGCGTTTCAATCGCACTTTTTGCATCTGCCACAATGGGTATATCCACTTTAATATTTTTAGAAATTGATGCCGCATCTATATCAATATGTATAATTTTTCCATGCTGACAAAAGGTATCTAATTTCCCAGTAATACGATCATTAAATCGAGTTCCTATAGAAAATAATAAATCACACTCACCTATCGCAATATTGGAAGCATATCCACCATGAATTCCTACATTTCCTAAGTACAAAGGATGGTCCGAAGGAATAGCCCCTTTTCCCATTAAGGTTGTTACCACAGGTATTCCTGTCATATCAACCAATTGAGTCATTACCTCGTTAGCGCCAGAAATATTAACGCCACCACCCAATAAAAACACTGGCTTATTAGCACTTTCTAACTCATGTATAGCCTTTTTAATTTGCCCCACATGCGCTATAGAATTTGGTTTATATCCTCTAATAGAAATATCATGAGGGTACTCATCGCTTCCTAAAGCAATCTGAATATTTCTAGGTATATCAACGACAACAGGACCTGGTCTACCCGTACGGGCAATATAAAAAGCTTCTTTAAGAATACGCCCTAACTCTTCACGGTTTCGAACGGTAATAGCATATTTACAAATATTTCGACAAATTCCCACCATATCGACTTCCTGAAAGGCATCATTGCCCATTAATTCTAATGGTACTTGTCCTGTAATACATACTAATGGAACGCTGTCGGCATTAGCCGTTGCGATACCTGTTACCAAGTTTGTAGCTCCCGGTCCACTCGTTACTAAACATACCCCTACTTTTCCCGTACTCCTAGCATATCCATCAGCCTCATGTGCTAATGCTTGTTCATGACGTGGTAATATAACACGAATACAATCCTGTTTATATAGTTCATCCATAATATCTATAGTAGCTGCACCTGGATAATTAAATAATGTATCTACACCTTCATATTGTAAAGCACGTACTAAATATGCTGCACCTGTTATCATATATTTCACACTTTCTTACAAAACAATATTTATATATCATATATATAGTTATTAATATAACATTATATAATGATATTCATACATATGTGTTATACATATTACTCCGTTTATACACTGTATGTCAAGGAATAGAATGAACTCATATAATAAACTTCTTTATATATCAAAATTAATAGTTCAGTATGATAAAAATATAAACATTATATTTTGTGATATTTTAATGAAGCAACTTATATACTAATATTTTTGACTGTACTATTATATCGATTAATATATACTATATAGAAAGAATACATATTGGTACCCATACATACATAATAAGATGTACTTATAAAAAAATTAGCAAACAGCCTGATTAAAGAAAATCCTTACTATCATTTCTGTCTTAACAGAAAACACAGACAATATATTGATAACATTGAATATATTATGATAATTTGCTATACTATATATAGAATGATATTACTTTCCAATGAAAGGAGTCTATATTATGAAATCAATTATTGCCTTTGATATGGTAGGTTGTCCTTATTGTGCTAATGCACATAAAGCAATTCAAGAACTTATTAATGAAAATCCTACATTCAAATCAATTTCTATCCAATGGGTCGATGATGCTAATGCTGGTGAGTTATTTAAAACACATCCCTATACATATGTCCCTAATATGTGGTTTGATACAAATAAACAATATGAGGCACATCCAGGTGAAACCTACGAAGAAACAAAGAGCAAAATTAAAACCGTCTTAGAAAATGCACTAAAAGCAATATAAAATTGTATATACACTACCCCAAATGCAGCACCTTCTTTATTTATGATGACATGTAAACATTTATATCATAAATAAGGATGGTGCTTTTTTGTGTCTTTATTTCTATTCATGTCTTGTACGAATCTATGATTATATAGCACTCATAAATCACCTAGGAAAACACCGACTATGAAAGCCCCCTAACTATATCTCTTGTATCAACAAGTCATATCGATTTCAATTCGTAGCTTCTAAATACTATATGATGTTGTATGCATGTAATTAAACATAATAATTATACACACTTATATAATAGTCATCCGTGCAACTATATTCAATACATACTATAACTATCCCAATTTAGAATATAAATACAATTCAGATCACTACAATGGCAAGATGGATTTTACGTCTTATAATAAATCAAATAAGATATTATTACCGACAAAATATAAACTTGATTCGCTTTCCCAATATTATATTATCTAAAACAATCTATGTAGTCTCATTATAATGTATGAAATTCACGAAATAAGAAAATCATTATAGCATCATACTTTTCATACTTATTTATTTTCCTTAGATTTATATTTATTCTTATTTTATGTATTTTTTATTCATTTTTTATTGACTTATTAAAATTAGAAAGTTATAATAACAACATACAAAAAATATTTCGTTAATAGATATTCAAAAGGAGTGCATGTATATGAATTTCAAAAAAATAGTAACCATCGGTATGGTCGCCATGTCTGTCATGGCCGCATTCACAGGTTGTGGATCGTCTAACAATACTTCAAGTACTAACGAGAAAAAGATCATAGTTGGCACTAATCCTACTTTTGTACCATTTGAGTTTAAAGATGAAAAAACGCAAGGCTATGATGGTTATGATATCGATATGATTAATGCCATTGCCAATAAAATGGGTGCTAAAGTAGAATTTAAAAATGTTTCTTTCGATGCTTTAATACCAGCTTTAATGAGCAAAGATATAGATATTGCTGTATCGGGTATGACCATTACACCAGAAAGAAAAAGTAAAGTATTATTTGCAACACCATATTATGAATCGGGACTAGCCATTGTTACTAAATCATCAACTACTACTATTAATTCCATAAATGACTTATCCAATCATACTGTATCTGTTCAGTTAGGTACTACTGGTGCCAAAGCGGCTCACGCCATTAATGGAGCTACTATAAAAGAATTTGATCACAGTAATGAAGCCTTGCTAGAATTAAAAATTGGCAATGTAGAAGCTGCTGTACTTGATTTACCCGTAGCCCAATATTATATGTCCAAGCATCCAGAAGAAAATTTAAAAATCATACCTCTTAATAACAATGCGAAAGAATACTTTGGTATTGCGATGAGTCAGGATAATAGTCAATTACAAAAGGAAATCAATAAAGCAATTGCTGACTTAAAAGCAAGTGGCGAATTCGATAAAATTTACCAAAAATGGTTTAATCAAAACGCCCCTACTGATATGCCTGTAGAATAAATAATTCACACAAAAAAGGAACTAACATTATATGTTAGTTCCTTTTTCATATCAACTCTATAACCATCTATATATTATAGTTAAGAAGCGAAAAAAATCTGTCCTAGGATGTAAACAATGACGCCTACAGCTATAATAAATTTAATGGATATACCCACTAATGTGCCAATCATAGCACGCTTTGCCACTTTATCAGCCACATTACCAGGAGATATATAACTTTCACAAACATAGGTACAAATAAATACACCAATAGCAGCGCCTATGATTGAGCCGACCAAGGGGAACACACTCGTACCGATAAGGCCGCCAACTATGCCACCTATGAAAGTAGCTATATAAGTCCATTTTGATGGTTTATATTTTTTCATACCTAGAAAAGCTGATACAGTTTCAAGCAGTTCTCCCGCTAATAAGACCAATACTACTATAACTGTTGTAGTGATAGATATAATTTGCCAATGCGTAAAGAAAGCCATTAACACTGTCAAAATAATGATACACCAGTTTCCTGGTAACCCTATCAATGTAGCCATTAAGGATATAAAAAACAACACTGCTAATAGTAGGCCTAAAATGATATTCATATTACATTCTCCTCCCTATAAGTCTATTATAGCAAGAAAATATAGATGCGCCTAATCATTCTATAAAATGTCAATATATTCATCGTTTAATGCTTTATTCATACTGCGTACAGCACAGAATTTACCACACATACTGCAAGTATCTGCATGATCACTTTCAGGTGCTCTACTATCACGAATCGCACGAGCCGTATTAGGATCTAAAGCGCATGCATATTGTGCTTCCCAATCTAGTTTTTGGCGAGCTTCTCCCATTTTATCATCAATATCACGTGCATGAGGAACGCCTTTTGCAATATCTGCTGCATGGGCTGCAATTTTAGAAGCAATGATACCTTGTTTTACATCGTCTACATTAGGTAATGCTAAATGTTCTGCTGGCGTTACATAACATAAAAATGCAGCTCCATTCATAGCAGCTACTGCACCTCCGATAGCCGCTGTAATATGGTCATAGCCAGGTGCAATATCAGTAACTAATGGCCCTAATACATAAAATGGAGCCCCCATACAAATAGTTTGTTGAACTTGCATATTTGCCGCTACTTGATTCAATGGCACATGTCCTGGTCCTTCAACAATAACTTGTACATTATGTGCCCAAGCACGTTTTGTCAATTCCCCTAGTCTTACCAATTCTTCAATTTGACACACATCAGTGGCATCTGCCAAGCATCCAGGACGACATGCATCACCTAAGGATATTGTCATATCATATTCTTCACAAATATCTAAAATATCATCAAAGTATTCATAAAATGGATTTTCTTTTCCCGTCATACTCATCCAAGCAAACACTAAACTACCACCACGACTTACAATATTCATTTTGCGTTTGTGCTTGCGAATTTGTTCAATTGTTTTACGCGTGATTCCACAGTGCAATGTAACAAAATCTACACCATTTTCTGCATGAAGTCGTACTACATCAATAAAATCTTTTGCGGTTAATTCAGCCAAATCTTTTTGATGATGAATGACACTATCATAAATAGGCACTGTACCAATCATGGCAGGGCATTCTGTTGTTAATTTAACACGAAAAGGCTCTGTATTACCATGACTAGATAGATCCATAATGGATTCTGCCCCTAACTCTACGGCTTTCATTACTTTTTGCATTTCAATATCATAATCTTTGCAATCGCGAGATACACCTAGATTAACATTAATTTTAGTGCGAAGCATACTACCAATACCTTCTGGATCCAACGAAGTATGATTCTTATTAGCACAGATAACAACTTTGCCTTCTGCTACTAATTGACGAATTTCTTCTACAGGACGAAATTCTTTACGGGCTACTATTTTCATTTGTTCTGTAATAATCCCTTTACGTGCTGCATCCATCTGTGTTGTGTATGAATTCATTTCATTACCTCCTAAAATTTACACTTGTTATCACATGGGTAACGATTAGTTAATCTAAATAAAAACGAGATACCATCTATAGGTATCTCGCATTATTTATAACTAGAAGCTTTTCCTACGTTGGCATTATCCAAATCAGGTCAAGGGTCTAAACCAATCAGTTTACTCTCAGCCGACTTCAGTCAGCTCCCCATCTTTATTATTTTTTTCAGTATACCACACTTTATAAAATTTTAATAGTTTTTTATAACAACAATGAACACTTACTATCTTTTCAGGTTACTTCTTATATCTGCTTACTTTTAATATACGTTCCGCTGTATCAATCTGTTCTTGTGTTGGTGGTTCAACATTTTCTAACGTATATGGTATTCCTAATCGTTCCCATTCATGAATTGCCATAGCATGATATGGCAAGACTTCTACTCGTTCCACTGTATGTAATGTATCTATAAATTCTGCTAACCGTGTTAATCCCTCAATGTCGGTCGTTATGCCTGGCACCAGCACATGACGAATCCACATGGCTTTACCTTTATCTGACAAATACGTAGCCATTTCTAAAATATTTGTGTTCGCTTGTGCTGTCAATTTCTTATGGCGTTCATTATCTATTTCTTTTATATCTAATAAGAACAAATCTGTTAAGTCACATAATGTTTCAAACTTGGAAAAAAATGGCTCATCCCACGTAAAGGGATTTCCCGATGTATCAAGACAAGTATGAATGCCTTTCTTTTTAGCCAATGTAAATAATGCAATGACAAAATCAATTTGCAATAAAGCCTCTCCACCACTCACAGTAATCCCGCCGCCATTTTGCCAGTACGCTTTATACCGTAATGCTTGTTGAAATACATCCTCTGGCGTTCTCCATTGTGCATTTCTATTATCAAATTGCCACGTTTCTGGATTGTGGCAATATCGGCAACGCATGGCACAACCTTGTAAAAATACAATAAATCGTAATCCTGGCCCGTCTACAGCGCCAAATGATTCTGTAGCATTTACTAACCCTTCTATTTCTCTTTGTGTATCTCCCATAGAACCACCTCCTTTTACAATACATAAATAGCCCTGGCGCAAAGCACAGGGCTACTATGTAATTATACTACACACTATATGCTAGTATCCTATAGAAATCAAAATCACATAGTCCTAGTCAAATGTGCCTTCATTCATTACATTCTTTCATGGAATGTTCTGGAAATAACATCCAACTGTTGTTCGCGAGTTAAATTGATAAATTTAACGGCATATCCAGATACGCGAATTGTAAAGTTTGCATATTCTGGTTTATCTGGATGTTCCATAATATCAAGTAATGTTTCTTTGCCAAATACATTTACATTCAAATGATGCGCCCCTTGATCAAAATAGCCATCCATAACATGTACAAGATTTACAGAGCGTTCTTTGTTATCATGACCTAATGCAGATGGTGTCATACTTTGTGTATTAGAAATACCATCTAATGCCCATTCATATGGTAATTTAGCTACAGAGTTCAAAGATGCCAACAAGCCATTAGCGTCAGCATTATAGCTAGGGTTAGCGCCTGGTGCAAATGGAGTCCATGCAGGACGTCCATCTGGTAGCATGCCTGTATATTTACCATAAACTACATTAGAAGTAATGGTCAAAATAGAAGTAGTTGGTTCAGATTCACGATATGTGTGACGACGTTTAATCATAGCTAAGAATGTACGTAACAACCATACACCAATTTCATCAGCGCGATCATCATCATTACCATATTTAGGGAAGTCCCCATCAATTTCAAAGCTTTCTGCAATGCCATCTGCTCCACGAACCACTTTTACTTTCGCATATTTAATAGCCGATAAGGAATCGATGACATGGGAGAACCCTGCAATCCCCGTAGCGAATGTACGACGTACATCAGTATCAATCAATGCCATTTCAGCTGCTTCATAATAATATTTATCATGCATATAGTGAATCAAGTTCAATACATTTACATAAATATCTGCTAACCAATCTAGCATCGGTACAAATTTAGCCATTACTTCATTATAATCCAAATATTCAGAGGTAATTGGCACGTATTTAGGGCCAACTTGTTTTTTAGATTTTTCATCAATACCGCCATTAATAGCATATAACAATGCTTTCGCAAGGTTAGCACGAGCTCCAAAGAATTGAATTTCCTTGCCTGTTTGTGTGGCCGATACGCAACAGCAAATAGAATAGTCATCGCCCCAAACAGGTTTCATAACATCATCATTTTCATATTGAATTGAGCTAGTAGATACAGAAATATAAGCTGCATACTTTTTAAATGGTTCAGGTAATTTAGAGGAATATAATACAGTCAAGTTTGGTTCTGGAGAAGGTCCCATATTTTCCAATGTATGCAAGAATCGGAAGTCATTCTTAGTAACCATGGAACGTCCATCCATACCGATACCAGCCATTTCCAATGTTGCCCAAATAGGATCACCAGAGAATAGTTCGTTGTATGATTTAATGCGGGCGAATTTTACCATACGGAATTTTAATACGATATGGTCAATTAATTCTTGTGCTTCTTCTTCTGTTAACGTGCCTGCTTCTAAATCACGTTGAATATAAATATCCAAGAATGTAGAAATACGACCTACAGACATAGCCGCACCATTTTGTGTTTTTATAGCTGCTAAATAACCAAAATACAACCATTGTACTGCTTCACGTGCATTTTCTGCTGGCTTAGAAATATCATACCCATAGGAAGCTGCCATTTCTTTCATTTGTTTTAATGCTTTAATTTGATCTGCTAATTCTTCACGCAAGCGAATAACAGAATCAAGCATAACGCCACAGCCACAATTAGCTTTATCTTCTTCTTTCCATGCAATTAATTGATCAATACCATATAAAGCAACTCGACGATAATCGCCAACAATACGACCACGGCCATATGTATCTGGCAAGCCTGTTACAATATGACTACTACGAGCTGCACGCATTTCTGGAGTATATGCATCAAATACAGCTTGATTATGTGTTTTATGATATTCATTAAAAATTTTATGAAATTCAGGGTTTGGCTTATCTCCGTACATTTCTAATGCTTCTTCTGCCATTTTAATACCACCATATGGCATAAATGCACGTTTTAATGGTTCATCTGTTTGCAAACCCACTACTTTTTCTAATTCTTTATGAACAGGATCAATATATCCTGGTGCATGAGAGGTAATACTAGATACTGTATTAGCATCTTGTTTTAATACGCCACCATTTAACCGTTCTTGTTTTTGTAATTCTTGTACTTTTGTCCATAATATATTAGTAGCTTCTGTAGGACCTGCTAAAAATGATTCATCCCCATCATACTGTGTATAGTTTGTTTGGATAAAGTCTCGAACATTACATTCTTCTTTCCATAAACGACCATTGAAATTATTCCATGCTTTGTGTTGTAACATATGATTCGTTCCTCCATATCGGATATATAATAACTATTAGAAAAACAAATTATAAAATTTCCGGTACTTATCCGATTCACAGTATATGATTAGCAATAATCATATTGTCAGACTTCTTACTTTGATTATATATTTATATGATAATTACTGTCAATATAGTTACTGCGATTTAACGGGTATATTCCCATAGATATATCAAATAATCCTTATATCTATTGGAATATCAAGGATTATATAAAATAGGAACAATAAGTAGATAAAAAACGCATGGTAAATAATAATTATTATTAACTATGCGTTTTGATATATTCAGTATATATAAAATATTTTTATACGTATCTATATAATACTATGTATTCTCATTTTACTGTAGCAATATAATATGCATTAGGAAAAAATTTTAAAAAATTATTTTTATTTTTATGTGGCACTACTACCAATACACATGTAGCTGGTCCTGCACTAGTTGACAAGAATGTATCACTCAATGCCTCATTAAATAGGAATGTTTCATGAGAGCATTTTTTTGTAGCCTTTGTTAACGAGAAACATTCTTCTCGAATCCCTTGCGATCCTACTGGTATAATTTCTTTCACAAAATCAATTTTTTGCAAAGCATATATATCATCATAGGTAACAATAGACTCTAATTCATCAATAACCGCTTGTCCCACTAAGGGCTTACCCACACAATATATACAATCACTTGCACGTATGGTAGACGTAGAATACTCAGTAGAATTAATAATGCCCATGCCGGTAACACCTACGCTAGTCGATGTAGGTACCATATTTTCTTCTGAACTACCATTAATTTCAACATTAGAAAGTTTAGCTAATGTTATTTCCTCCCGTATTCCCTGTAAAACAGCCTGCCCTACCGTCTCAAAATGATTCCCCACTAAATTAGTTAATAGAATGGGCGTCGCCCCAAATGCTAGTAATTCAATTAATACAACGCGAGCCGCATAGGCGCCTACCATAGTGTATGGCACCTTCAATAAATCATGCACCGCTTCTCCAATTCCTGCTGACATATCACAAGCTATCACCATAGATTGATTTGTTCCAACAGGTATAATTGTTAAATCTCTATATTTCATATGCAATCACTTTCATGTATTTGACTATATATTCACACTTATACTATACATTATATCTGATAGTATAAGTGATATATACTAAATCAATCGATTTCTCAGTAGAACTATTTATATAATTTCTTTGACAGAATAATACACAATGCTATGGCGGCAATGCATAAATTGGTAATTGCAGCTATAGAAAGTGGTACGAATAAAATCCATAGTGATACATGAAATACTTCATCCATAATAGCTAAACCAATAACTACATTAATGAAATAGGCGACCACAGAGGCAAGAAAAATTCCCAAAAAGCGATACCTATCTTTAAAGTAATTTCCTATAATGCTATAAATAGCACAACTTACAATCATAATACAAGCTACTGTACAATGAACCGGTATTGATAATGGAAAACCCACTAATAGAGCAGATATCATATGTGCGATGCCACCAAGTAAAGAGCCTATCCAAGGCCCTAATAAAATCGCACCAATAAATGCTGGTGCGGAATCTAACGCGATGGATCCCATAATTTTTATATTAGCCCCAATAACAGCTAACGCTAATAGCAATCCTGCTAATGCTATTTTTTTTGTAGTAATACTTTCCTTCATACTATATCAATCCCTTTCTAATCGATTATTGTATAGTGCATCAATGTATATTTTATACTACCATTAATCTAACTAATTGACCACTAAAAAATAAACTGCCATACAGTACAAAGACCATATGGCAATTTATTTTGTGTACATATACTTAAGTCTTAATTAATATGTTCCTACCTACTAGTATGGTAGTAGATCAAAAAATATTTTTACTATAATTAGCATACTTAGCTTCTAATTTTTCCATGCATGCATTCATTTCCACTTGAAGATCAGAAGCTATATCATACTTCCCAGTGCCTAATGCATCTGTTAAGCGAGTAAATAAGGATTGATTTGTTTCCGTATCTTTTGCTAAATAGTATCGTAACTCATTAACTTCATGCCATGCTGCATCATCAATAGCATTCGATTCATTATGCAATTTCACACATTTACGCACTATCTCTAAATTAGTAGGAATCAAACGGTTAGCTAACACTAATCTCCAACGTTTTAAAATAGAAGCGATAAAGGAATCCATCAAATCTTTTGGGAATCCTCCACCTAATGATAAGGCCGCCACTTTATCAGGATGGTCTGTATAGCCCTTCACATTTTCCCATACAGTAGCTGGTGGAACACCAAACATTTGATTTCTTTCTTCTGCGGTATAATCTTCAAAAACATCCTTTTCAGTGCGATACGCTCTATCTGTTTCTAAATAATCAGCTACGTCACCTGGTGCTTTTGATAATTCTGCTTCCAATTGAGCCCTTGTTTTTCCTGATTCTAACGCATATTTAATACCATCGAAAGCTGCCAAGAAAATAAGCGCTAATGCGGTATATGTATTAGTATATGGGTTAGGAGAACGTAGCTCATAACGAGTTGCCATAGGATTATCTAAATCGCGAATTAACCCACAAAGAATTGTTCTATTGCGACTTGGAACATCTGGTCTAGTACCTAAAGAAGTAACAATACAGATAGGTGCTTCAAAACCTGGTTTTAACCGATTTAATGAATCAGTGGTAGAGCTAATGAATGGATTAATTGCTTCATAATTTTTCAATAGGCCCATAATAGCCCCTAAGCCAGGAACTGATACAGCCTCTTCTCTCATATTTTTTGGAGAAAACAAGTTAATGACTTTACCATTTTTTAATTTAGCCATTAAGCCAAAATGAGTATGTTCCCCAGATCCAGCTACTCCAATAATTGGCTTAGCATTAAAGGTAATATCCAATCCGTTTTCCCGGAATACTTCGCGAACAATAATACGAGCCTGTAATTCATTATCTGCAGTTTGCAATGGATGATTCGTAAATTTCCAGTCAATTTCTAATTGTTCTAATACATAATCAATATGTCCATCATCACCAATTTTACCTTTAACGCCACCAACTTCTTTATGTCCCATTTCAGCTTTCATGCCATATTGATCAAGACGTTCTACAGCTTGTTCTAAGGCAGTTCTAACAGCACCATGTGTTCGTTGCCAATATTGTTCTTGTAGTTTTTGTGATGTAGATAGCTCTTTTTTCGCAATACCAATAGATGGTGTTTTTACCCAAAACTCTAATTCTGTAGCTGATGTGAATATAATATCTTCTACATCAGCCGCTTTAAAATGATCTAGCCCTGGAATATCATGTTTTTGAAAGAGCTTTAACATTTCGGCTTTTACATAGTCACAGCTATTTTTTAAAATAGCACGAGAATCAACATATCGGTTACAATGCATCAAAAATGCTGGAATACGAAGTGTTCCTACAGGTAAGCCTGTTTCTTCATCCATATGTTCATAATTGTAGTCAATAAACCAATTAACACTTGGGTCTCCCCACATATCAACACGAGCATTATTTAAAGTTGCAATATTAGTTAATACTACAGATGATCCATCAGTTTGAACCGCTGTCCCTTCAAAAAAAGATTCATAATCTTTAAAGAATGCACTTATAGGAATCTTTTCATCTGTATCATTTCCTGCTAAGTCAATTCCTACTAATGACACAAATTTAATTTCTGGGTGTTGTTCCAATAAAGCCAATACACCTTCTTTTCCATATTGACCAGCAGGAATATAATATAATAATTCTGTAGACATAACCATATCCTCCTTATACTAACAACGCTTTTTTCTAATATGACAAAAAAGACTTCCCATACAGTAATATATACTGTATCGAGAAGTCTTCATTGACTATTATTATCTTTGTAGAAAGAATATCACAAATTACATTCTTTGTCAACAAATTTATTTGGCAAGCATTTCTTTTACAATATCACTTACCAACTTACCATCAGCTTTACCTTTTGTGCTTGGCATAACATGACGCATAACATTGCCCATATTGACATCATCACCACATGCTAGTATTGCTTCAGCTACAATTTTACGGATTTCTTCTTCCTCTAATTGTTTAGGTAAATAGTTAGCTAATACATCCATCTCTGCTTGTGTTTGTAAAACTAAATCCTCACGGCCACCTTTTTTAAACTCTGCTAACGAGTCATGACGACTTTTCATTTCTTTAGCAAGTATAGTGATAACACCGTCATCATCTAATTCTATTTTTTCATTGATTTCTGTATTTCTAATGGCACTGTTAACCATTCGGATAACAGAAAGAGCTACTTTGCCAGCTTCACGAGCTTTCATAGCTTCCTTCATATCAGTTTTTAATTGATCTTTTAAGGACATACTTCCTCCAAGATTATGCTCTGAATTTGCGTTTACGTGCTGCTTCAGATTTTTTCTTTCTTTTTACGCTTGGTTTTTCGTAGTGTTCACGTTTTCTTACTTCAGACAAAACACCCGCTTTTTGGCAGGAGCGTTTGAAACGGCGAAGAGCACTTTCAAGCGTTTCATTTTTACCGACTTTGATTTCAGACATCTATATCCCTCCCTCCAAATTTTACTAGGGAAGTGCAGGTATTTTATATACGCACATAAGATTATTATAATGACTTTATTAATATTTGTCAATATCCATCTAATGATAAATAGGGTAATTTACTAGACTCATCAAGGGTTAGGCCATGATAACTCTTCTCCACCAAGCATGTGTGCATGCATATGAAATACTGTTTGACCTGCCTTTTCACCAGTATTAAAAATTAGACGATAGCCATCCTTAGAAATTCCTAATTTTTTAGCTACTTCTTTGGCAAATGATAAAATTCCTGCTATATAGTCAGCATTATTTTCATTTAAATGAGCTATATTAGAAATGTGATTTTTAGGGACAATTAACACATGAACTTTAGCTACGGGATTTAAATCATAAAATGATAAAAATTTATCATTTTCTAACACCTTTTTAGTTGGAATTTCGCCATTAATAATTTTGCAAAAAATGCAATCTTCTTTACTATGAAGCATATATGCCTCCTATATTACGATTCAATAACAACATAATTATCATCAATTGATACCACAGTTCCACCAACAAGGTCACCTATTGTATACGGTGTGGAACCTTTTTTTATTTTACCATGAATATACTCATTCGTTAAGCCTTTATACCAACCATCTTCTTCTTTTTCAATGAGAATTTCTGCTTTTTTACCAATTCGAGATGATGCATATTTTTGAAAGCCTTCTTCACTTAAATGATTTAAAATAGCCACTCTCGTTTTTTTTACAGCTTCAGGTACTTGATATGGCATATCCGCAGCAGGTGTTCCTTTTCTAATCGAATACGGAAAAGCGTGAATATGAGTAAATCCAATTTCTTTTACTGTTTTTATCGTTTCTTCAAAGTCCTCATCAGTTTCTTGTGGAAACCCTGCAATAATATCTGTTGTAATTGATATATCAGGAATTTTAGAGCGCAACCAACTAATTAATTTCTTATATTCATTCAATGTATAGTGACGTTTCATCAATTGTAATACATGATCCGACCCTGCTTGTAATGGTAAATGTAAATTAGGACACACTCTTTTATTGGTAGCCATCAAATGAACCAACTCATCGGATACTTCAACAGATTCAATAGATCCAAAGCGAATACGTCTCAATTCTGGAATATCTAGTAATGCTTTAACCACATCCGCCAATGTTGGTCTATCAGGTAATTCTATGCCATAATTTCCCAAGTGAATACCGGTCAAAACAATTTCATGATACCCATGATTTACCAATCGCTTAGCTTCTTGTACAATATCATCAATCCGTCTTGATTTTAACTTTCCCCGTGTATAGGGAATAATACAAAAGGCGCAATAATTATTACACCCTTCTTGTATTTTCATAAATGCTCTCGATTTATTAGACTCGTCCCCTAATAATGGCATTTCTTCAAATGTAGCTTGTTCCATAATATTTCGAACCGCATTAATTTGTTGTTCTGTTACATCAATTTCTTCTATCAGTTCTACAATGCGATGTCGGTTATTTGTACCAATTACCAAGCTAACACCTTCGATAGCTGCAATAGCATCTGGATCGAGTTGTGCATAGCAACCAGTAACAATAATGCGGGCTGCCTCATTAGTTCTCTTAGCTTTTCGAATTAGCTGACGTGATTTACGCTCTCCCATATTAGTAACGGAACACGTATTAATGACATAAATATCAGCTACATCATCAAAGGGAACAACCTCATATCCTTTTTGTAAGAACAAACCTTTCATTGCATCTGTATCATATTGATTCACACGACATCCTAAGGTAGTAAAGGCAACTGTTTTCATCGTATTTTTATGACATTTCATCCAACTATCATAGACTCCTTTCTACTATTATAGATTCACTTCATATGCTATCATTGCCGTCGCTGCTATGGCAGCTGTTTCTGCTCTAAGTATATTATGCCCCAAACTAACAGGCTGGACTCCATATTCTACTATATGTTCGATTTCATTTCTAGTAAACCCACCTTCTGGTCCAATAAATATGAGAATACGCTGATTATCCTCTTGTTTGTATAACTTTTCTGACAAAGCTTCTTTTAAAGTAGTTCCTTTTTCATCTTCATAGGCAACAAAACAAATTGAATGAGTTTCTCCTGCTAAGATAGTATCAACAGACATATCCACCACTAGATTAGGCATTTCATAACGACCACATTGTTGTGAGGCTTCTTGTATAATTTTTTCCCATCTTTGTTTTTTAGTATGTAGTTTTTTTCTATCATACTGAGCTACACAATTAGCAGTGCTTGTTGCATAAATCGTACCTACATTTAATTCAGTTGCTTTTTGCAAAACCCAATCAAATTTATCGCCTTTCAAAAAGGATTGTACTAACACGATTTGATGCTGACTAGACTCTACCTTTTGGTATTCGATTATCTGCATGACTGCACGTCCATCAACTTCTTCTAAAAACTGATATAATCCATGATTCCCATTTTTATCTGCAACGATAATAGGTTTCTTAAAGGGATGTCGCAATACATGTAATACATGATGTGTAGTTTCTGTAGGTAATATGATCGTATCCTCTAATAAAGAGGAAATAAAAATTTTTTTCATAATTATTTCTCTTATGTCATCAATTGTTCTAATACAAACGTATGCCAAGATCCATTAACATCCTCTGCTTTGATACGCCAGTGTCGTTTAATATACGGCATGATTTCATCATAACGTTCATCAATAATACCACTAATAATTAATATACCATGAGTCGACAATTTACGTCCTATAACAGGTAGTAATAATTTTAATGGATCCACTGTCAAATTGGCCATGATTAAATCGGCCGTACCTGTAAAATCACTGTCCAAATCTCCACATATAATATGAGCTAGTACGTTATTCTGTTTACAATTATGTTGTGCTTGCTCCACTGCCGATGCATCAATATCAATGCCCACTAAAGTAGGAATTCCTAACTGATGCGCAATGAGTAATAAAATTCCTGTGCCTGTTCCAATATCTAAGCACGTTGTAGCATGTTTTCCATATATATTCATTAGTTTAGCACATGATCGTGTTGTTTCATGCGCTCCTGTGCCGAATGATAATTGTGAATCTATTTCTATAACTTTATCATTAGGCCTTATATCATATGATTTCCACGCTGGTTTAATAATGATATTAGGTAAAATTTCTGTAGGCTCAATATATTGTTGCCAACTTGTATACCAATCTTGTTCATCGATAGTAGTTACCATAATTGATTCAACAGAGATATGCGCGTCTTTCAATATGCTTTGTATCTCATCGATCCATTCGTCTTCCGATTTACTCATATTACCATATAATTTTAACATAATTAAATCAGAAGAATCAGCTACTTCTTCTTCAACAATTCCATTATCTGTATAGTCACTAAAAAGAGTAGTCACCTCATCGGTGGCTACTCTTTTTACAGTAATGGATATTTCAATCCATTTCATACCTACTCCTTCATAGCATTGATTCATTGAGTATTAGCACTTTATAATAACACTCTATGAATCAATAGTTATAAATAAGATTTGTTTATTTAAAAACATCTTTAATTTTATCCATCAATGTTTTACTAACTTGTAAGCCATTAACGTCTTCATGTCCTTCATGAGCAAATTGCAATAACAACTCGCGTTGCTTATCTGTTAGTTTCTTTGGCGTTTTCACATTCACAATAATATGTTGATCCCCACGACGATTCATATTACGTAAATATGGAATACCTTTGTTTTTTATTCTAAATGCTGTCCCGGTTTGAGTTCCTTCTGGTATTTTTAATTCTACTTTACCATCTAACGTATTTACTTGAATAGTAGCACCTAATGCAGCCTGTGCAAAGGTAATATCTGCATGACTAATAACATCATTGCCATTACGTTCAAACTCTTTATGAGGTCGAACATAAATATATACGTATAAATCGCCCTTAGGTCCACCTAGTATACCTGGTTCACCCTCATTAGCAACACGTAATCTAGATCCACTATCTACACCTGCTGGAATCTTAATAGTGATTTTTCGCTTAGCTACGACTTCTCCACTACCATGACATTTAGAACAACGTTTTTCAATATTCTTACCACTACCATGACAAGCACTACATGTGCGTGCCGTTCTCATTTGTCCAAACGGCGTATTTTTAATCACTGTTTCTTGACCTGTACCATGACAACGTGAACAAGTAGTTACTTTTGTGCCTGGTTCACCACCTGTTCCATGGCAATGATCACATTCTTCATGGCGATTAACTTCAA
Source organism: Veillonella montpellierensis (assembly GCF_947090115.1). Lineage (NCBI taxonomy): Bacteria > Bacillati > Bacillota > Negativicutes > Veillonellales > Veillonellaceae > Veillonella > Veillonella montpellierensis. Next base: position 19,684 of record NZ_CAMUMS010000001.1, on the reverse strand, counting down.
TAGCCATTTCTTTGCCAAAGGCAGCGTCTTCAAAGCTAATATCTACATCTTGACGTAAATCAGCCCCTTTTTCTGGTCCACGCTGTTGTTGACCACCACCGCCAAAGAACATATCAAAAATATCACCAAAGCCACCAGCTTGTCCGCCGAAGCCACCAAAGCCTTGTCCAAATCCGCCTTGGAACCCACCAGCTGATGCTCCACCTCCTTGCGTAAAAGCATCATGTCCAAATTGGTCGTATTGAGCCTTTTTAGTATCATCGGATAACACTTCATAAGCTTCATTACATTCCTTAAATTTATCGGCGGCTTCTGGGTTATCTTTATTTACATCAGGATGGTATTGGCGCGCTTTTTTTCGAAACGCTTTCTTTATTTCATCTTGACTAGCATCCTTGCTGACACCCAAGATTTCATAATAGTCTCTTGCCATCTAGTACCGACCCTTCTTATTATTTTTTATCATCATCGACTACAGTATAATCTGCGTCAACTACATTATCGTCTTCTTTTTTAGTTTCTTCTTGTGCAGCGCCATCTCCTGCAGCTTGTGCTTGTTCATACATTTTTGTAGACAATTCGTATAAAGGTTTTGTTAATTCTTCGCTATCTTTTTTAATTTGTTCAACATTACCTGCTTCGATAGATGCTTTTAATTTGTCTTTTGCAGTCTTTACTTGTTCCATAATAGCTGCATCGCCTTTACCTTCAAAGTCTTTCAAAGCTTTTTCTGCTTGATATACTAGAGAATCTGCATTATTTTTAACTTCTAATTCTTCTTTTTTAGCTTTATCTTCAGTAGCATGCGCTTCCGCTTCTTTAACCATACGATCGATTTCTTCTTGTTGTAATCCGCTAGAAGATGTAATAGTAATTTTTTGTTCTTTTTGAGTGCCTAAATCTTTTGCTTTTACATGAACGATACCATTCGCATCAATATCAAAAGTTACTTCAATTTTAGGTACTCCACGTGGTGCTGCAGGAATGCCGGTTAATTCAAAACGGCCTAATGTTTTGTTATCATTAGCAAATTCACGTTCCCCTTGCAACACATGAATATCAACTGATGGTTGGTTGTCAGCTGCTGTAGAAAATACTTGCGATTTAGAAGTTGGAATGGTTGTATTTCTATCAATAATACGAGTAAATACACCACCTAATGTTTCAATCCCCAAAGACAATGGTGTTACATCAAGTAGCAATACATCTTTAACTTCCCCTACAAGAACACCACCTTGAATAGCTGCGCCTACAGCAACACATTCATCAGGATTAACATTCTTAGTAGGTTCTTTACCAAGTACACGTTTAATAGCTTCTTGAACTGCTGGAATACGAGAAGATCCGCCTACAAGCAATACTTTATCGATTTCATTAACTGATAATCCAGAATCGGCTAACGCTTTTTTAGTTGGTTCAATAGTTGCTTCTACTAAATCAGCAGTTAATTCTTCAAATTTAGCACGAGTTAAGGTTAAATCTAAATGTTTTGGACCAGTTGCATCAGCTGTGATAAATGGTAAGTTAATTTGAGTACTCAATGTACCAGATAACTCAATTTTAGCTTTTTCTGCTGCTTCTTTTAAACGTTGGTCTGCCATTTTATCATTGGATAAGTCAATACCAGATTCTTTTTTGAATTCAGAAATTAACCATTCCATAATACGATTATCAAAATCGTCACCACCTAAATGGTTGTTACCGCTAGTAGCTTTTACTTCAAATACGCCATCACCTAATTCAAGGATAGATACGTCAAATGTACCGCCACCAAGGTCAAATACCAAAACTTTACCATCTTCATCTTTATCAACACCATATGCTAATGCAGCTGCTGTTGGTTCATTAATAATACGCAATACTTCTAAGCCAGCGATGGCACCAGCATCTTTAGTCGCTTGGCGTTGTGCATCTGTAAAATAAGCAGGAACTGTAATAACAGCCTGTGATACAGTTTCTCCTAAGTATGCTTCAGCATCGGCTTTAATTTTTTGAAGCACCATAGCTGAAATTTCTTGAGGTGTATATGATTTACCTTCTACAGTTACTTTGTAATCACTACCCATATGACGTTTAATAGAAGAAATTGTGTTTTCAGGGTTAGAAACCGCCTGACGTTTAGCTAATTGACCTACTAAACGTTCTCCATTTTTAGTAAAACCAACTACAGAAGGAGTTGTACGAGCCCCTTCCTGATTAGCAATAACGACTGGTTCGCCGCCTTCCATTACTGCTACACACGAATTTGTTGTACCTAAATCAATACCAATTACTTTTGCCATGTTACATGACCTCCTATGATTATCTATTCTCCTAAATGAAGTAAATTATATTCTATAAGTCTGTATTTATATCATAAATACGCACTTAGTTAAGCATTATTAACAACTTTTACCATTGCTGGTCGAATACAACGGCCATCTACCGTATAGCCAGTTTGTAACACTTCACAAACTGTATCATTTTCATATTCTTCAGAATCTACTCGCATAACAGCTTCATGCAAATTAGGGTCAAACGGTTTACCCACCGCTTCGATTGCCTCTAACCCTTGCTTAGATAATATATCCATCAAATTCTGATGGATCATAATAAACCCATCCAAAAATACTTTTACATCTCCATTAGCAGGCACTGCAATAGCTCGTTCAAAATTATCTAAAATAGGTAATATATCTTTTAACACTTCGCCTTTTATGAATCCAGAAAGTTGTTCTTTCTCTTGGTTAGTACGTCGTTTAAAGTTTTCAAAATCAGCTTGTAAACGTTTATACCGATTATCAAAGTCAGCTTTTAAACTTTCAATATCTTCTTCCAATGTAGTCGGTGTTTCTTCCACTACCTCTTCTTGAGGTTTTTCTTCCATATGTACTGTTTCATCATGAGTTAAATTTTCTTGTTCCGTCACCATCATCACCTCTTTGTTTGATCATCTTTCACAATTGAATCTATTAATTGTTGCATATAAGTAAGGATACCTATAATTCGTCTGTATTCCATACGTGTAGGGCCTAAAATGGCTAATGTTCCCACGTGTTCTTTAGGCGAATTAAAGTCAGCCTGTATAACACTCATATCTCGTAAGGACTCATTGCTATTTTCACTACCAATCTTTATATTAACAGGCGACGATTCTGCATTATCACGATTAGAAAGCAATTTACTCAATTGTTCTTGTTCTTCCACTAATGACAAAATTGGTTGTACTTTGTCAATATTTCTAAATTCTGGTTGCTGTAATAATTCGGTCGTCCCCACTGTATAAAACAATCGTCGCTTAGAAATGGCACGATACAAAGTATCAACCATAACTAATAAAATACGTCTTGATCCATCAATGGTTGAAATGATAGCAAGTAGATTTTCTTTTGTAATATCCCGTAATAATATATCTTGTAAAGCATTACTAAATTGAGTTGCCGTACTCTCAAGTACTTCCACATTTACAGGTTCATCAAAATACATTAATTCATTATCCAAGGCACCTGTATCAGTTATGACTACCATAACTGATTTATGTAAATCTAACGGTAACACATGAATATGACGCACTGCTGATGAGTCATGAGTTGGTGCTAAAAAAACACTCATACTATGACTAATCTGTGATATTAGTTTGGCCACACTCTGAAAAAAATCAACGCGATTAATACCTTGACGTTCCCATAATTCATGTATCGATGCTACATCTTCACTAGAAATAGTATTACGATTCATAGAATCAATATAATATCGATACCCTTTTGATGATGGAACCCGTCCTGCTGATGTGTGTGGTTGTTCTAAAAAACCAAGTTGTTCTAAGTCATACATTTCATTACGAACCGTCGCCGGGCTAATACCTAAGTTATAATTTCTAGCTAATGTCCGTGATCCAACTGGCTCAGCAGATTTAATATAATCTTGTATAATAGCTTGTAAGATGCGTTTTTTTCTATCATCCATATAGTACACCTCACTTATTAGCACTCTCTCAAGTTGAGTGCTAACTACATGTATAATATTATCACAGTCTATCAAAATGTCAAGACAAAAGTCTAAAAAAGTTTAGTATTTTTCTATTTAGTCAAAAAGGCAAAGCGTAAAAGCTTTGCCTTTTTTATAAATCAACATTCTCTAATGGATTACCTAATCGAGCTAATACTTTTGCTATGCGTTCCTTAGGTTCTGCATTACTAATATACCAATCAATGACTATATCTATTGCTTTTTTAGCTTGCTCAACCGATAAATTTCTAGCAATAATCTGTCCTGCTTGTGGTCTATGTCCTGTCGTTCCGCCTAAAGACATAACAAAACCATTAACCGTTCCATAAAAACCTATATCTTTGACCATCACATCAGCACAATTACGACCACAACCACTAATGCCTATTTTACATTTGTGGGCCGTACCTTTTCCATAGTGATGTGCATCAATATAAGCCTCTAACTCACGTGTTTCCATAAGGCCATTTTTACAATTGCCTTTTCCCACACAAGCCAACAAATTATTAACCCCACGATGCTTAACTTGCACAATGCCTTCAGGCAATTCATGAATGATACATTCTTTGTCTTCTTTTGTAATATTATAAATTTGAATTCCTGTCACAACATGTCGAAAGTATCCGCCATATTTTTCTCCCAATGCTACGATTTCCATCATTTGTTTCGGAGAAAACTCATTGTGGCGCGCATGTAAAATAATAGATGTTTTCACAATATATACCTCATATACACTATCTATTCAATCATAAATCTATACTACATAAAAATCTATCATGTACTTACTCATACAATTATTATAAAGTAAGACACCCTTCAATCTAATTCGGCCATATATACTAGATTCATTTATAGAATTATATCTAACTTAATCTCTAATAAGTGTTGTACCGATTATATTTATTATAGCAAAAAAGCACTTCAAATTCTGTGATATAATGCCCATTCATAATAGCTTATCCAGTCCACTACAAGCTTATATCTATATATTATGGTTATTACGCCTGCTATTAAAATGTTTCATGATAACTATCACAGCTAACTATATCTTGTTATCAATATACTAGAAATACTATTTGATAAATTGTGCAAATACATAGTTACCGTGAACAAACCCCTCATCTGTCATATAATATCGACTATCCTTACTCGTTAGTAGTCCCTTGTCCATAAGACCTCTTATAACCACTCCATACTCTTCTTCTAAAGATAGTCCAAACCTATCTTCAAAATCAGGCGCATAAATACCTGTAGTTGTACGTAAATGTAAAAAACAATAATCTTCTTTATCCCGTTGTCTATCAATGTATTCTTCAGTCTTTATAGGCAATACAGACTGTTCGACTGATTTAATATAGGGAATGACATAGGCATGATTTGCACGGCGATAATGATTATAAAAGGAGTGCGCTCCCACACCAAAACCTAAATATTCTTTATAGTGCCAATAACGTAAATTATGATAACTAACGTATCCTTCTTTAGCAAAATTAGCCACTTCATACCGATTAAATCCCACTTCTGGCAATGTAGAAACCAAATAATCGTACATAGCCATTTCCACCTCTTCTTCAGGTAGTGTTAATTGTCCTTGTTTGATGGCATACGCTAGCTGTGTTGTTGGCTCTACCTGTAATCCATATATAGAAATATGATGAATCGGCAAAGTCACTGCTGTATGCACACTATTTTCTATATCCATAAGTGTTTGAGAGGGCAATGCATACATGAGATCTAAATTAATATTAGTAAACCCCGCTTCATAGGCTTGATAAATAGTATCAACTGCTTCACGCCCTGTATGATTTCTATGTATCATATGCAGCAAACGATCATTAAACGTTTGAACTCCGAAACTAATGCGATTGCATCCTAACGCATATAAATCAGACAAATAAGATGTCGCCAAATTGTGCGGATTAGCTTCAATAGAGACTTGTCTAACGTTCTGCAAAGGGAAATATACGTCCAAAGTTTTCAAAATGCTCTCTAACTGTACAATGCTCAACTCAGTAGGCGTACCACCGCCAAAATAAATAGTATCTACCGGTATAGTAGTGCTTTCAGGATACATCTCACACCATATTCGCACTTCATCTAATAAGGCCGCCACATACGCATCATAATAGTCTTCTAAATTTTGATAAGCCGCAAAATCACAATATGTGCATTTTTGTCTACAAAAAGGGATATGAAGATAAATCCCCATATCCCTATTATTAGATGCTAGAGCCGTCATACTAATCTTCCACTTTAAGAATTGCCATAAATGCTTCTTGAGGAATTTCTACACTTCCTACCGCTTTCATTCGCTTCTTACCTTCTTTTTGTTTTTCTAATAATTTACGCTTACGACTAATATCGCCGCCATAGCATTTTGCGAGCACATCTTTACGCCAAGCCTTCACTGTTTCACGAGCTACAATTTTAGTGCCCACAGCCGCTTGTATAGGGATTTCAAAGTTTTGTCGTGGAATTAGTTCCTTTAATTTTTCTGCCAATGCACGACCACGCATGGCCGCTCTTTCTTTATGCACAATAATACTTAGTGCATCGACTGGTTCTCCATTTAACAAAATATCCATCTTAACCATAGGCGATGTTTGATACCCAATCAACTCATAGTCAAGAGATGCATATCCTTTCGTGGCAGATTTTAATTTATCAAAATAATCATAAATAATTTCACCTAATGGCAGATGATACACGATTGATACGCGAGATTCATCTAAATATTCCATACTTTGATACTCACCACGTTTTTCTTGAGACAGTTCCATAATCGTGCCCACGTATTCTTTTGGAACAATGGTTGTCGCTTTTACATATGGCTCCTGTATATATTCAATTTCCGTAGTAGGTGGTAGCTTAGCTGGATTATCAACTTCTAACATATCTCCATTGGTTTTAAACACTCGATAATTTACACTTGGTGCTGTTGTAATCAAAGATAAGTTATATTCACGTTCTAATCGTTCCTGGATAACATCCATATGCAACAACCCTAAGAAACCACATCGAAATCCAAACCCTAATGCCAATGATGTTTCTGGTTCATATTCTAAAGCAGCATCATTCAAATTTAACTTTTCCAATGCATCTCGGAGATTTTCATAGTCCTTGCTATCTGTCGGATATAACCCACAGTATACCATTGGTACTGCTTTACGATACCCTGGTAGTGGCTCATCCGCTGGATTAGATGCCAATGTGATCGTATCACCTACACGACAGTCACGAACATTTTTAATACTTGCTGCAATACATCCTACAGACCCACATGTCAATGCTTGAACAGGTAATAAGTTGGGTGTAAATATGCCTAGCTCCGTCACTTCGAAATCATGATTGTTATGCATCATGCGAATCGTATCCTTCACGCGCAAAGAACCCTCTTGCACGCGCACATAAGCAATCGCACCTTTGTAGGAATCAAATCGAGAATCAAAAACTAATGCTTTTAAAGGTTTATCCGTTTTATCCACTGGTGCTGGAATACGTTCTACAATAGCCTCTAAAATATCTTCAATGCCCATGCCAGATTTCGCACTACAGCAAATTGCTTCGTCTCCATCAAGGCCAATAATATCTTCTATTTCCTTTTTAACTCGTTCAGGGTCGGCATTTGGCAAATCAATTTTATTGATGACCGGTATAATTTCCAAATCATGTTCTAATGCTAAATACACATTCGCCAATGTTTGAGCTTCTACGCCTTGTGCCGCATCAACCACCAGCAAACAACCTTCACAAGCTGCCAAAGACCGTGATACTTCATAACTAAAATCCACATGACCCGGTGTATCAATTAGATTCAAGGTATATTCATTGCCATCCTTAGCCGTATGCAAAATGCGAACTGCTTGTGCTTTAATTGTAATACCTCGTTCTCGCTCTAGCTCCATGGAGTCTAATACTTGTGCTTCCATTTCACGTTTTGTCAACGTCCCAGTTTTTTCAATTAACCGATCGGCTAATGTTGATTTACCATGATCAATATGGGCAATAATACAAAAATTTCTAATATGATTTGTGGTCATAATTACCTCTCTACTAACAAACCTTATCTATAACTCCACCGCCAAGAACTTGGGTTCCCTTATAAAACACCACGGATTGGCCTGGTGTAATCGCTCGTTGTGGCTCATCAAATACAACTTCCATAGTACCATCCTCTAGTATATGTGCCGTACAGGAAGCTGGATTCGCTGCATAGCGAATTTTACCTTCTGCATGCAATACCTTCGGCGTAACACCATCTAAGAAATTATAAAATTTACAAATCATACGCTTCGTAAATAAACTTTCATTCGGGCCTACAACAACTTCATTTTTCTCCGCATCAAGCTTAGTTACATATAATGGCGTACTATAAGCAATACCCAATCCTTTTCTCTGTCCAATTGTATAATTAAACAAGCCCGTATGAGTGCCTAATACCTCGCCATTTTCATGAACGATTTTGCCTTTTTTAACAGGCTGTTTCAATTCACGTTGTACTAATCCTTGGTAATTATGATTTGGTAAAAAACAAATATCCTCACTGTCTGGTTTATTGGCTACAGGAAGCTGATAACGATTTGCCTCTTTCCGCGTTTCGGTTTTACATTGAGCCCCTAAGGGAAATACAATATGACTTAGAATATGTTGATTCATAGTATACATAACATAACTTTGATCTTTTGTAGGATCCGCACCCTTATGTAATTCATATAAGCCTGTCGTCTGATTATATTTCACTTGTGCATAATGGCCTGTCACCATATGAGTAGCTCCTAGCTCTAACGCACGATGTAAGAGTAAATCAAACTTTATATTTTTATTGCAAAACACGCATGGATTAGGCGTTCTTCCCCTTGCATATTCTTTCACAAAATAGTCAACTACATTTTCATAAAACACATGACGTGCATCAACAACATAATGCTTGATGCCTAAAAAATCACACATTTTTTTAGCATCCGTAACTGCCAAAGGCACATCATCTTCTGGTGTATTTTCTACCCATAAACGAAGTGTGATTCCAAACACCTTATGCCCTTGTTCTAATAGCATTTTAGCTGTTAAGGAGCTATCTACACCCCCACTCATTGCCACTGCAAAAACTTGTTCCATGCTTTCTCCTTCTGGTCAATTATCAACTGTGATAATTAACAACATACATCAATACAGAGTGAAAGTCTGAATGTGTATAATTAAACTATATACCTATATATTTCTATTATAAATCATTTACATGTAAGAATCGATGTATGCTACCATTGCTACACCTATGATTCATACATTTTATCTACTATCATGTATTCCTATATTCATAAACAATACAGGAATACATGATACGTCTACATCAAGATTGCCGACTTTTTAAAATCGCTTCAGCTGCTCCCAAAATGCCCAACATCGAATGTTCAAATACCAATCCGCCTTGCATAAAAATGGTATACGGTGGTCGTATTGGCCCATCTGCACTTAATTCGATAGAAGATCCCTGTACAAATGTGCCACCAGCCATAATAATTTGATCTGTATATCCTGGCATATCACCTGGCACTGGTCTCACATGTGCATCTACAGGAGAGTAGGCTTGCATCCCTGCACAAAATAATTCCATTTCTTCTGCATTATGTAAATTAATAGCTTGAATTAAATCATATCGTGGTTCTTCAATCGAAGGGAATACTTCGTATCCCAATACATGTGCTACTGCCGCTGTATATACTGCCCCTTTCAGTGCTTGCAATACCACATGCGGTGCTAAAAATAGGCCTTGAAAAAACAAGCGATATCCAGCAGCATACGATCCCATGTGATCTCCTAATCCGGGTGCTGTCAATTGATAGGCTACATCTTCTACTAATTCTTTTTTACCTACTACATAACCACCTGTTGGTGCGATACCACCGCCAGCATTCTTAATAAGTGAACCTGCCATAATATCCGCCCCAACCTCTAAAGGTTCTTGTAACTCTGTAAACTCCCCATAACAATTATCTACAAAGCAAATTGTATCTGGATTCACTGACTTAACGGCGTTACATATCGTACCGATATCCTTTACTGATAAAGGCTTGCGTGTACTATACCCACGAGAACGCTGAATAACGACAACTCTTGTATCGTTTGTAATTGCTTTTTTTATACCTTCTATATCATAAGACTGTGCTAATAATGGTACTTCTTTATAAATAAATCCTTTACTTACTAAAGATCCGCGTACCTCACAAGTGCTACCAATAACAGACTGCATAGTATCATAGGGTGCTCCTACTGCATACACAAACTCTTTGCCCTGTGCACCATTTCCCAATAAAGCAATCAATGTTGTAGCCAATGCATGTGTACCAGACACAAAATGAGGGCGCACTAACGCTTTTTCTCCTTTAAATACATGAGCAAATACTTCATCTAATTTTTCTCTGCCCACATCATTATAACCATATCCAGAACTACCATTAAAATGATAGTCGGACACTTGACACTCTTTAAATGCATGTAATACCTTTTTAGTATTCGCTAATGCGATGGGCTCAAATTTTTCAAACTGATCCTTAGCTAAAGAAAATGCCTTCTCACGCAACTCTTCTAACACCATAAACAATAACTCCTTGATTCTATATGGATACAACAGTGTATTCATTATTTTAAATATATTAACAGTTTATTATAGCAAATCTTTAGCCATTTTATAAACATCTAATTCGCTCATAGTATCATCGATGTAAATCCATTGTATATACGGCATCCGTTTGTACCATGTTATCTGTCGTTTAGCAAAATGTCGCGTATTTTTTTTGACTAAATCAATGGCTTCTTCTTTTGAAATTTGATGCGTCATATATAAAACAATCTCTTTATAGCCAATTCCTTTGAAAGCTTGACTATCTGGTGATGCACCATGCGTTAACAACCATTCTACTTCATCAAACAAACCTTGTTGCACCATAGTGTCAACTCGTTTATTAATTCTCTTATACAAAGACTCTCGATCACGCATTAAACCTAATACAGTGCCTTCATACATCAACCCATCTTTACTATGATGTGATACTACATTATACTGGCCTGCACTCATGAGTTCAATAGCTCTATACAATCTATGTTTATCTTGTAATTCAATAGTAATAGAACCATGTGCTGCTAATTCACGAGCCTTTCTCCGTAACCCCTCAATGCCCTGTACTTCATATAATTGGTTCAACTCTTCTCGCAATGTCTGATTCGGTGGCACGTCTGAAAATTGATATCCTTCTAATAGTGATTGTACATACAATCCTGTTCCACCTGATAAAATGGGCATAACTCCTTGTGTATTACATTTTTTTATCACGTCGCGCGCTTTTCTTTGAAAGTCCGCTACACTATACACATCATTAGGCTCTAAAATATCAATTAAATAATGTGGCACATGCGCTAATTCTTCTGTCGATGGCTTTGCTGTGCCAATGGATAAACCTTTATATACTTGATAGGCGTCTCCTGAAATAACAGGGGCTTTCATTTCTTGTGCCAGTCGCAATGTTAAATCTGTTTTTCCTACCGCTGTAGGCCCTAAAATCGTTAATAATCGTTCCACCAAATACATCCTTCACTAAAATACACCTAGGTTCCTAAGAAAATCAAAAAGAATAATCCTATATGTATAAAAACTAACTATCGATAATTTTTAATTACAATGTGCTACTTTCTCAAATATACTCATACCTCATAGACAGCATATACAATCTTGCTATACTTACCACCAACAAAATAATCTGGTTCTATCATCTGAAAGATTCTACTAAATGGGCGCTCTTTTATAATTACTTTTCGCTTAGCCACGCGCATAGCCTCCCGTATAATTAGATCTGTACAAGCGGATTTAACAAGATGGTCTCGCAAACTTAAGAATTGAGGACTTTCTACAATAGGAACTTCAAACATAGGATCTAAATACACTACGTCAAAAGCATTCGTCTCACAAGTTGCTAAATACTCTTGGTAATGACAGCCATAGGTATTAATTTGTCGTAATGCCTGTGTAACATGAGGATCATCATGACAAAAATGTGCCAATCCGTACTGTGTAATATGATGCAATGGTAAAAAAGCCTCTATTCCTACCATGTATGTTTTTTGTGGTACTGCACCTATATCATTCTGTCCAGTCATATACGCATAGGAAACAACAATGCTATCGCTACCTAATCCTAACGTACAATCTAAAAAAGAGGATAATCTAGGCAATCCAATAGCTTCTACCAAATAATCATGTCCCGTCCGTTGCAAATGTAAAATTCGCAATTGTGCCATAGAAAGATGAAAATGATGTTCTTTTCCTTCGCCTATATACAATGATGGTCCCTGTGAATTATACACGACAATATATTCACTACCATACCTATCTTGTAATTGTCGTAATGAAAGTTTTTTACGACTAACATAGGTTAATTGCAATCGCTCTGCAGCCTCTTGTGCCTGGGCATGAATAATGGCGCTAGACTTTTGTGATGTAGTTACTATATTCATATTTTTCTCCATATACTACGAGTAGAACGCCATTGACTCATACATCGGTCGGTACCCTAAAAATATCAACATTTCTATGTAATTTACTCTAGGACCGTAAAAATAAGCGTCCCAATTCACTAGGTGTAAACTTAATAATTGTCGGTCTTCCATGGGGACATACAAATGGTTTATCTGTATGAAATAAATCTTCAATCAGTACAGACATTTGATATAAATTCAAATTATGGCCCGCCTTAATAGCACCGCGACACGATGCATAGGCTAACATCTTATGACGTAATTGTGCTTTTGTGGGAATCTGTTTCTCATGCAAGCATGAAAACACATGTTGCAAAATATCTTCACCCTGTGCCTCTACAATATCTACCGGCATACCTGTAATTTTAATTTGCGTTGGTCCTCCCAATTCAACAGCAAATCCCACATCAACTAGTTCCGTTTGATATTCTTCTACTATAAGCATATCATCATCACTGGCTTTTACATAAATGGGTACCAATAACTGTTGCATAGGAATTGCTTGTGCTGATTTACACAATGTATCATACCGCACCCGTTCATGTGCTGCATGCTGATCAATAATATATAAGTCATCGCCCTTTTTCGCTAATATATAACAAGAGGCCACTTGCCCCATAGGTAATAGTCCACTATTTTGAATCACTCTCGTAGGAGCGTTATGAATAGGTGTATCCCCATTAAAGACTTCCTTATCAGGAGGCGTGATACTATCAGTTCCTTCACAATTTTGTTCTATACATTCCTTAGCCCCTGTAGAACATGCCATAGTTGATGTAGTTTCTTCAACAGTCTGTAATGTATCTCCTGCACTAGAAGGATACTGAAATGCACTTTCTCTATGCAATTGACGAAATTTTTCTTTATCTTCCTCTGTATAACTAGTAAATTCTGATGGCACATTAGAAAAAGTAGCGTCACCCATAAAAGATTCTTGTTCATAGGAAGAACGAGGATGTGCTACAAAGCCATTTGTTCGCAAATCATGCACAAATCGATTCGTATCATCTCTAAGAATTGTATAGCCACCATTTCTAGTATGTCCAAATACTTTATCAAATTCTACATTCGTAGCAATAGCATCTTCCTGTGAGCATTGATTATCAATTACTTCTGACCTAGTGTCCATAGTGCCTAATGGATTTTCTATAGCTTGTAAAATCGCATGATATACAGCGCGATATATTACTTTATCATCTGCAAACTTTACTTCACTTTTACGAGGATGCACATTAATATCAATGCAATCTGCTGGCACTGTAATGGCAAGCACCACTAGGGGAAATCCATTTTTAGGCAATAGCGCATGATAGGCATTATCGATAGCTTTATAAATTGTTTTATCGCCAATTACACGATTATTCACAATAATCGTCTGCCATGTTCGCGTACTTTTAATCAATGATGGTTTACTAACAACACCGTCTATTACAATTGAGTCCGCTTCATAAGAAATAGGAAATACGTCTTCCCTCACCTTATAGCCATATAAGGCAGTGACAGTTTCCAATAAATTGCCATTACCTGGTGTGATAATGCTAACTCTATCATTAATGATTAGCTTGAAAGAAATTTGTGGATTACTTAACGCAAGTTTGCCAACAATATCAGAAATTTTAATACTTTCTGTACGATCTGTTTTTAAAAATTTTCGTCGTACTGGCGTATTATAAAATAAATTTTTTACTTCAATCGTCGTACCAGGTGTAGTACCATAAGGCAAACAATCTATACACGTACCTCCATCGATAATAACGCGTGTTCCCCATTCAGAGTCTTGTTTTCTAGTCGTTAATACAAAATTTGATACCGACGCAATACTAGCTAATGCTTCACCACGAAAGCCTAACGATGCAATATCAAATAAATCCTCTACCCCTTGTATTTTACTGGTAGCGTGACGCAATACAGCCAATCTAGCATCTTCTTCCGTCATGCCTATCCCATCGTCAGTGACTCGCATATATGTACTACCGCCATCAGAAATCTCAACCTCAATAGAGTTAGCTCCCGCATCAATAGAATTTTCCACCAATTCTTTAATCACCGATGCTGGTCGTTCTACTACTTCGCCAGCTGCAATTTTGTTAATTGTTATTTCATCAAGAATATGAACCATTGCCATTATTTACCACCACCTTTTTTAGCCGCTTCTTGCAATTGATATAGTGTACTAATCGCTTCAATAGGTGTCATGCTCATTACATCTAAGGATAATAAATCATCCACCACCGAATGGGTGAATAAATTGTCATTCATCACTTGATGCGTATTCGTAGATTTATGGGCACTCTGCACTTCTGTATCAGAGACCATAACGCGGTTCATTAGATCTATTTCAGATGATTCTATTTCTAAGGAGGATAAAATAACTTCTGCCCGTTTTAATACCGAAGATGGTAATCCTGCCAATTTAGCTACATGAATACCATAACTACGATCCGCACCGCCCCGAACAATGCGCCGTAAAAAGACGATGTCTTTTCCTTTTTCTTTGACCGCTACCGTATAATTTTTCAATTTAGGATATTGGTCTTCTAAGGGAATTAATTCGTGATAATGTGTAGCAAATAATGTTTTCCCATGAATTTGTTTAGAAATATATTCCACCACGGCTTGTGCAATACTCAATCCATCAAAGGTACTCGTCCCTCGACCGATTTCATCAAGAATGATCAAACTATTCGCCGTTGCATTTTCTAAAATATATGCCACTTCTTTCATTTCCACCATGAACGTACTTTGCCCTGTAGAAATGTCATCACTAGCACCAACACGCGTAAATATTCTGTCTACCGGACTAATACACGCTTCCTGTGCTGGTATAAAAGATCCCATTTGTGCCATAATCATCAAAATAGCAACTTGTCTCATATACGTAGACTTACCGGCCATATTAGGACCAGTAATCAAAATAAACTCTTCTTCTTCATGATTCAATGTCACATCATTAGGGACAAACAATTCTTGTTTTAAAAACTTTTCAATGACGGGATGCCTACCATCACGAATCGTAATTTGACCGTTCATTGATAAGGATGGGCAAATATACTTTTCTTCATAAGCTACCAAAGCCAAACTAATCAGCACATCAAGTTGTGCTAAAGCTCGTGCTGTTTCTTGAATGGATTTAATGGCCTCTTTCACCTGTACGCGTAACTCTTGATATAGCTCATGCTCTAAGGCAATCATTTTTTCTTTTGCACTTAATACCTTGATTTCAAACTCTTTAAGTTCCGGTGTAATATACCGTTCTCCATTCGTTAAGGTTTGTTTGCGAATAAAGTAATCAGGCACATTCGATGTATGTGCATGAGTTACTTCAAAGTAATACCCAAATACCTTGTTATATCCCGTTTTAAGTTTAATTCCTGTTTTTTTCCGAATCTCATCTTCCAGTTGTAGGAGCCAGGATTGACTGTCATTCGCCAATGATCGTAATTCATCCAGTTCAACATTATATCCATCTCTAATTACACGACCCTCTTTTAACGTTAACGCCGGTTCTTCGGCAATGGCCTTAGATAACAGCTGAAAGATATCATCGTGTTCATGCAATTGCTCATTAATCATCTGTAACGATAAGCTTTGGCAATTACTTATGATGTGTTTAATCGTTGGCAACGTGCTAAGTGATTCTCTAAGAGACGTAAAATCTCTAGGCGATACGCTGCCTGTTTCAATACGACTTGCAATTCGTTCGAAATCAAATATAGATGTTAAATACTGACGAATTTGCTCCCGTTCCTCATGGCGACTAATTAATTCTGTAATAGCAGCTTGACGTCGGCTAATATGTGAAATATCTACTAAAGGAGTCTCTAACCATTGTTTTAATAATCTAGCCCCCATAGGTGTCAATGTTCTATCCAGTACGGATAACAAAGTTCCTTTACGTCCCCCATCTCGTAAATTATGAGTAATTTCTAAATGGCGCAAGGAAGCGGTATCTAAAATTAATCGATCTCCCACACTTAACCGATGAACATAGTTAATATGTGATGTTTCTGTTTTAATCACATCTTGTAGATACACTAACAAATATCCTAAGGCTTGCAATACATCTTCTTCCATTAATCCTATATCAGTAAACTGTGAGCAAGCCTCTTGAATTAATTCATTATGATTTTTATCCGTTTTATAGGGAGATAATGTAACATGACGAAAATTATTTTGTATAAAATTAAAAACGTTCGATGGTAATTCTACAGAATCAGCTAACACAATTTCGCTTGGTCTATACATAGATAACGCATCATACATCTCAGTATGATGCGTTTCTAATGTCATACGTTCCCAAATAAGTTCTCCCGTTGTGATATCACAAAACAAAATAATCCAACTAGTTAAGGTT
This sequence comes from Veillonella montpellierensis, assembly GCF_947090115.1. NCBI lineage: Bacteria > Bacillati > Bacillota > Negativicutes > Veillonellales > Veillonellaceae > Veillonella > Veillonella montpellierensis. Next base: position 2,817 of record NZ_CAMUMS010000001.1, on the reverse strand, counting down.
TTATAAAAAAGACTTAGAAAATTATTACTACTGGACTCAGTTCCACTTTCAGACATCACCGTGCCTGGTGTAATAACACGGATAACGTCACGTTTAACAATCCCTTTCACTAATTTAGGATCTTCCATTTGCTCACAAATAGCAACCTTATAGCCTTTTTTCACCAATGTATCAATATATGATTCTGCTGCATGATAGGGTACACCACACATAGGTGTTTTTGTATCCTCTCCCGTACCACGCCCAGTTAACGTAATATTTAGCTCGCGTGATGCAATATATGCATCTTCAAAAAATAATTCATAAAAATCGCCTAAACGAAAAAATAATAACTCCTCCGAATACTTAGATTTAATTTCATTGTATTGCGTCATCATAGGAGTCACTTTTTTAGCCATTATATCACCTCTACAAACTACCATAAATAAGTATAATCTATGTAGTACACCTGACTATATATCTAATTTTTCTCACGTACCAACAATATCATTCTGTATACTAGTATTAATGTTTACTTTATATTATATCATAAAGAACTATATGAATGGTATGATATAACACATATACTACACAAAAAGAAGATATGAACGACTAGGTTCATATCTTCTTTTCTATCAATAGGTATGGCTTAATGATTATGTTTTAAATTTTGCAATTCCTTCCATAATTGTGCTTCTCGTTCTTTCATAGCCGCCATTTCCATATCACGTTCTTTATCTTTTTGTTGCAATCTTTCAATTTCCTGTGCTTGCGCCGTTAATTGACGTGCCATTTCCACCTTTGAGGAAATTGGTAAAGACCCTTTACCCACTTTCAATGATACACCAGCGTTAATCATATTTTCTCCGTTACCAAACGATCCACCTATCGAGAATTGTGTTGTTTCATTTGGACGATAGAAAGCACCAAGTGCTAATGCATTGGCCCCCATATAGTTGCCAAAGCCGGCCGCAAAATTCCATTTATCCTGCGCATCAAAATCTAATGGATGTAAGGCAGCGAGTGCCGCATTACTAGCACCTGCACGATTCATACGTTGTCCCATATTCGCTAGGCTATTTTGCATAGATTGTGATACTTGTTGTAACTGACCTTCTGTCGCAGCACGATCCTGTTGTACTAGTTTCACATCCCATGTCGTATTGGAAAGTCCTGTAATAGTACCATTTGTGTCAGATCCATCAATGCTAATCTTACCAGCATTGATTTTCTTGTCTAGTTTCACCGTATATGTTGTCTTATCGTTGTTAGTCTTAGATGTAACCTGAATACCTGTAGGATCTCCTTGTATATCGACAGATACCCCCGTACCTTTACCATCCTTACCTTTCAAGCTATCCAAGAATTCTTTTTCTGTCTTATCTTTATTCGGTTGATTCTATGCTTTGTTTTGTATTTCTTTTATTACGGCTTTCAGTTCTTCTATTTCTTTTCTCATTCCGTTATTTTCTTCAAGCAATTGTTTTACTTCGTCTTGCAATATGTATACTGAACTTATCGGACCATCTTTATATTGCGACAATTTTTTATTTCTTTCGTGAAGATATTTTTTATCTTCTTCTGAACCGAATTTATAGGAAATACCTACATTTGCCATGAGATCGCTTTCTCCTGCATAGGATAAACCGGCATGCACAAGTGTGTTTTCATTTGAGTAGTGTGCAACTCCAAGTGCAATCGCCTGTTGCCCTTTGTAAGTTGAAACTCCTGCCATAATTTGACTTCTGTTGTAGGGATCGAAGTCGAGCGTTTGAAGTGCCGCAAGTGCTGCAGAGTGTGCACCTACACGATTGATTTCTCCGAACATTTCATTCATTCCTTGAGTTGCTTGCTTCAACTGCTTGTAGTTAACTGCATCGCTGTCTTCGGTAGCATCTGCAACGTTCGTAATCTTTTTATTTCCGGCATTGATACCGGTATTTGTAACAGAAGGACCTTTTGCAATTGTAAGTCCAGTATTATTTACAATAACATTGTTGTCGCCTTTACCGATTGTAATGGTTTCTTTATTTTCAGTACCGTTTATGGAAATATTTCCCACGTCAACTTTCTTGTCGAGTTTTACTTTATAAACGGTCTTGCTTTCAGCTGCCGGAGTAGTTGTCGTTCCACCCGTTGACGGTGTCGTTCCGCCGGTTGACGGTGTTGTTCCACCCGTTGACGGTGTCGTTCCGCCCGTTGATGGTGTTATTCCACCCGTTGACGGTGTCGTTCCGCCGGTTGACGGTGTTGTTCCACCCGTTGACGGTGTTGTTCCACCCGTTGACGGTGTCGTTCCGCCCGTTGACGGTGTTGATGTATTTTCTTTCGGATCCTTTTCTACAACTATACCCGTATTTTGATCGCCGACAACTTCTACATTTGAACCACCTTTAGACAATTTCTTTTCCAAAGCTTTGAGCTGCGCTACGTTGACCGCATCGGTGTCTTCCGTACCGGCGGCAACTCCCGTAATCTGGCGAGTTATTAAATTATTTTTATCTACAGTACTTCCGACAGAAAGTGCCGCCTTTGTTGCTTTCCAAATTGCGGAAGTTTCCGTACTTGCTTTTCCGGTAAGCGGATCATACCCGATTATGCCTTTATCTATCGAAGCTATGGAATAACTGCCCAACGCTATGCCGCCTTCTTTTTCCACATGCGCATTATGACCGATAGCAACGATATCGGCTACGGTCGTTTCTTTTTCCGCATCTTGCGAACCTAGCAATACACCGTGTTTGACCTTAGTCACTTTTTGCTTGTCGCCCATGACCAAAGTAGATTCACTGTCGGTTGCCGTATTTTCAGAACCGATCATGGTTACGTGCGTGCCGT